>JBIILC010000148.1:0-2942 GCA_044232865.1 Opitutales bacterium
CCGAAGGCCGCGGCTTACTACGCCGAGCACAAGGACTTCTTCCATTTCGCCAAGCTGACCGATCTCCCCAAGGACCTCGTCTGGCAAGACGGCTCGGACCAGAAGGAATTCGCGGATCCGCGGGCCCTGCGCGGCGGCACCCTGCGCCAGTTCACCGGATCCACCCCGCCCACCCTTCGACGCGTCGGACCCAACGCCAATAACGGCTTCCGCGGCGAGCTCTACGACAACAACGACTTCAGCCTGCTCTCCTCGCATCCGAACACCGAGGAGACCATCCCTGCCCTGGCGACGAGCTGGGCGATGTCCGCCGACGGCATGACGGCCTACTTCCGACTCGATCCGAACGCCAAGTTTACGGACGGGCAGCCGATCACCGCGGACGACTACTTCTACACTTTCTATTTCAATCGTTCGCCTTGGGCGAAGGCCGACTGGTACGCCGACTTCTACACCCGCGAGTGGGGCAGCATCACGAAGTACGACGCCTACACGATCGCCATCAAGGCCCCGCGCAAGCGTCCGTACCAGCTCGAGCGGCTCGGCCAGTTGATTCCCTTACCGCGCAATTTCTTCAAGGACTTCGGACCGAATTACGAGAAACTGTATAACGATCGCTTCCAGCCGACGACGGGCGCTTACTTCGTCGGCCCGACCGGCTTACAACGCGAAAAGTCCGTCACGCTCACGCGCGTGCAGGACTGGTGGGGCGACCATCGGAAGTTCTATCGCCACCGCTACAATCCGGACATCATTGAATACGGTGTCATCCGCGAGATGGACAGCGCCTACGCTTCGATGCTCGCCGGCGAGATCGACTTGATGCCGATCATGATGCCGCGCTACTGGTACGGCACCAACGAGAAGAAGGCCTACCAGAACGGCTATCTCACCAAGGCTCAGTTCTTCAACGACATTCCCCGACCTCCTTACGGCCTCTACCTCAATACGCAGAAGCCGCTGCTCTCCGACCTCGATGTACGCGTCGGCCTCCAGCATGCCACCGACTTCCAGCGCGTCATCGATGGATTCTATCGCGGGGACTACGAACGCCTCAACCAGTTCAGCGAAGGCCTCGGCAAGTTCACCGAACCCTCGATCCGTCCTCGCCGCTACTCGCCGGAACTCGCCCGCGCGGCCTTCGCCAAGGCTGGCTTCACCCGGGTCGGCAACGATGGCATCCTCATGAACGCGGCCGGCGAACGGCTTTCTTTCCGACTCACCTTTGACACCTCCGACCGCCGCAAGTATCTCGCGACACTCGTCGAATCCGCCCGTCGTTGCGGCGTAGAGTACCGCCCTGAGACGCTCGAACGCACCACGATGTACCGCAAGGTCATGGAAAAGAACCATGACATCGTCTTCTGGGCGTGGTCCGTCTCCAGCCGCCTCCCCGCCCTCTGGGAATCCCACCATACCGACAACGCCGTCGAGAAACTCGCCGACGGGCGCAAGGTACCGAAGCGCCAGACGAACAACATCACCGGCGTCGACGACCCCGAGCTCTCTAAGCTCATCGACCGTTTCCGCGAGGCCACCGAAGAGGATGAGATGATCAAGCTCTCTCACGCGATGGAACGTCGCATCCATGACCTGGCCGACTTCATCCCGGGCTTCAAGGTCCCTGGCTACCGCATCGCCCATTGGGACTGGGTCAAGTTCCCGGTAGGATTCGACGTGCGAGCGGCCGAAGACCCGGGTCAGTACGGCCTCTTCTGGCTCGACCCCAAGCAACGCGAGGTCGACCTCAAGGATTTCCGCGATGGCAAGGTGCGCGGCGCGCCGAAGACGGTCATCGAAGACCGCTGGCGGACTGAATGACCGCCGTTCTTCCTTTCCCTTACCCCCTGCCCAACCTATGTTGCCGACCATGTCCGCCGAGCCTCTCCTGAAAGTCCAGGACCTCAGCGTCACCTTCCGCACGGGTGACCGCGAGACCGTCGCCGCCCAAGGCGTCAGTTATGAACTCGCCGCCGGCGAAGTCCTCGCCGTCGTCGGTGAATCTGGCTCCGGGAAGTCGGTCTCAGCCCTCGCTCTGACCCGCCTGCTGCCGCCCGAGCCATCCTGCTCGCTATCGGGATCCGTCAAACTGGCCGGCGTCGAGCTACTCGGACTTACCGAGGATAAACTCGCCAAGATTCGCGGGGGCTCGATTGCTTACATCTTCCAGGAACCTGGCACTTCCCTGAATCCAGTCTACACGATCGGTTTCCAGATTGGCGAAGCCGTCGCGTTACACCGACCGGACGTCCAAGACGTCAAGGCCGAGGTCATCCGCTCCCTCGCCGAGGTCCACATCAACGACCCCGAACGCGTCGCGAACCAATACCCCCACGAACTCTCCGGCGGCATGCAGCAACGCGCGATGATTGCCATGGCGCTCGCCTGCAACCCGAAGATCCTCGTGGCCGACGAGCCGACCACCGCGCTCGACGTGACGATTCAAAAGGAGATCATGGATCTGCTCGCCCGTCTCCGGCGCGAGCGCGGCATGAGCATCGTCCTCATCACTCATAATTTTGGCATCATCGCAAACTTCGCCGACAAGGTAGCGGTGATGTGGAAGGGACGCATCGTCGAGTCCGGCCCCGTCGAACAGATCATGCGGACGCAGTCGCACCCTTACACCAAGGCGTTGATCGCCTGCATCCCGCGCCTCGGTCAGCGTCGCCGCCGCCTCACTACTCTTTCCGACGAACTCAAGGTCTCCCGATGAGCGACAACCTTCTCGAAGTCAGCGACCTTTCCGTCCACTACCCTGGCCGGGCGAACTGGTTCTTCCAGACAGCCGAACCCAAGAAGGCCGTGGACGGCATCTCCTTCGTCGTCCCCAAGGGCAAGACGGTCGGACTCGTCGGCGAATCCGGCTCAGGCAAGACGACGACTGGCCGCGCCATCGTGAAGCTCGCCCCGCTGACCGCCGGTAAGATTCTTTACCACGG
>JBIILC010000149.1:0-2932 GCA_044232865.1 Opitutales bacterium
GCGGCGAGGTCGACTTCGGAGGGGATCAGGTCGAGCTTCTCGGTGGAGGTCGCGACGATCATGTCGGCGGCTTTGGCTTCGCCGTGCAGGACCTTGTAGAGGGATTTGCCTTCCGTCTTCTCGATGCCGAGCGCGCTGGTCGCGTTGGCCTGGGCGTCGAGGTCGACTATGAGGGTCGTAATGCCGAGGCGCGCGAGGCCGGCGCCGAGGTTCACGGTGGTGGTCGTCTTACCGACGCCTCCCTTTTGGTTCGCGATGGAAAAGACCTTAGCCACTTAAGCGTCCTCGATGGGGCGTTCGACTTCAGTCGGGGCTTCGTAATCGATGCCGGCGAGGCCGAAACCGAAGTTCTTCATGAAGTCGGTTTGGTAGCCGGCGAAGTCGGCGTGCGCGTCGAAGGTCTCCGTCGTGACGTGCGGCCAGGCGTCGAAGACGGCCTTCTGGACGTCGGGCGCCATTTCCAGATCATCGATGCGGACGCGGCCGTTCTCGTCGAAGTCGAGGGCGTTGCCGTTATACATCTGCTTCTCGAAGAGCCGCTGGATCTGCTCGATGCAGCCTTCGTGCGTGCCCTTGGCCTTCATGATTTTGAAGAGTAGTGAAACGTAGAGGGGGACGACGGGGATGGCGGAGCTGGCCTGCGTGACGACGGCCTTGTTGACCGAGACGAAAGCGCGGCCGCGGTGTAGCTTCATCAAGTCGTCGATCTTACGACCGGCGCGCTCGAGGTCTTCCTTCGCCTTGCCGATGGTTCCGTCCTTGTAGATCGGCCAAGTCACCTGCGGTCCGATGTAGGAGTAGGCGACCGTCTGGCAGCCTTCCTTGAGGACGCCGGCGCCGTCGAGGGCGTTCATCCAGATTTCCCAGTCTTCGCCGCCCATGACCTTGACCGTCTGCGCGATATCATCGGCCGATGCGGTCTCGAGGGTGACGTCGTTCACGACTTTCTTATCGGTATCGAGGTTCTTGGCGTGGAACGGAGCGCCGGTCGGCTTGAGGACGGACTTGTAGGTCACGCCGTCCGGGGCGGTGCGGCGAGGGGAGGCGAGGGAGTAGACGACGAGGTCGATCTTGCCGCCGGGCATCTTGGCTTTGATTGCTTCGATGACCTGCGTCTTCATTTCGGCCGAGAAAGCGTCTCCGTTGATCGAGACCGCCTTGAGGCCGGCCTTCTTCGCTTCGGCGTGGAAGCCAGTGGTGTTATACCAGCCGGGCGAGCCAGGCTTATCGCCTTCGCCGTTGCGTTCGAAGAACACGCCGAGCGTCGCGGCGCCGGAACCAAAGGCTGCCGAAATACGGGAAGAGAGGCCGTAGCCCGTGGAGGCGCCGATGACCAGGACCGACTTAGGTCCGTCCTTGATGGGCTGACGGGACTTTACGTAAACAATCTGCTCGCGGACCGCCGCGGCGCAGCCTTCGGGGTGGGAGGTGATGCAGATGAACCCGCGGACGCGAGGCTTCAGGACTTGCTGGGACATAAGGACACCTTTGGAGGGGCAGGGGATGAGTTCAATCTGGAATTGGGAGGCAAAGGGGGTGTCAGCGGTTGGCGGTTAGCGGTTGGCGGTTGGGATGGCACACTATGCGGCAGGGTGGGTAGATTGTGGGGGTCTGGGCGTGGAGGAGGCTCTTCAGTCATGTGATGGGTAATCGCGGGACGTGCGGTGGGAGAGCGTTTCTCGATGATGGGGAGTCTATGCATCCCCAAGAGAATCCCAAGGTGGTCAGTTATCGCGATCTTTCGGCATGGAAGGCCGCCAAGGCCCTCGCGGTCGAAGTCTATCGAGTCGTTAATGTCGCGGCGGTCCGGAATGACTTCGCAATCGTCGATCAGCTGCGCCGGGCGGCGATCTCCGTGCCATCGAACATCGCCGAAGGCGCCGGCCGGGGGACGAATCAGGACGCCTTGAGATTTCTTTACATCGCAAGGGGCTCGTTGTGTGAGCTTCGCACCCAGGTGGAGGTGATGCAGGAGGCCGGCCTTCTGGATAGCCGTATCTGCGAGTCCCTGCTGGGGCGCGCAGAGGAAGCTGGCCGTCTCCTCGGAGGGCTTGTTCGTTTTCGCGCCTCACGTCGCGACGGCGCCGTCGCGCCTGACAAGGCAATCGGGCCCTCGGCTCCGTCCTTCCGGCCTACTGACACGCGCTATAGAACATAAGTCCCTTCTGGGCTCATAACCCTTGCTTGTGGGGTCTGCTTGCGGATTGTTGCCACCTTCGCGGTCCAACCGCCAACCGCTAACCGCCAACCGCTTCCACCTTACTTATGTTCAGTACGAGACTCTCTTTCGCCGATACGACCAACGCCCTGAGTAAGGCGAAGGCGAAGCGCCTCGCCGCCGGCCAGCCGCTGCTCGACCTCTCGGATTCCAATCCAGCCAACGCCGGCTTCGCATGGTCCGCGGCTGACCTCGGCCCGCTCCTCCGCCGCGACGGCATCCAGCGTCAGGATCCGAATCCGCTCGGTCTGGCTTCGGCCCGTACGGCGATCTCGGATTATTATTCTTCGCGCGGAGCCCGCGTGCCGGTTGACCAGCTCTTCCTGACCGCCAGCACGAGCGAGGCCTATTCCTGGATCTTTAAGCTACTCTGCAATCCCGGCGACGAAGTGCTCGTGCCTGCGCCGTCGTATCCTTTGCTCGAAGTCATCGCCGCGCTCGAAGGCGTGACGCTGCGTCCGTATCAGCTCGTCCAGCTCGCCGGCGAATGGGTCATCGACGCCGCGACGCTCAGCGTCAACCGCCAGACCCGCGCCGTCCTCTGTATCAATCCGTCTAATCCGACCGGTGCCTTCGTGGGCCGTCGTGACCGCGACGTGCTCCGCGGCTTCGCGTTGAAGCACGGCCTCGCAATCGTGTGCGACGAAGTCTTCCTCGATTATCCCGCCGAAGGTGTCGCCTCGCCGGGCACTTGGGCTGGCGAAGCCAACGTGA
>JBIILC010000151.1:0-2905 GCA_044232865.1 Opitutales bacterium
GGTCGTTGTGCTTACCGCCAGCGCGGATGCACTTCTGGGTATCGGCGGCGCGGCCGGGGGTGTATGGGCACTTCGTCTGGCCAAGGAAGATCGGGACGAATTGGTTCATCCCGGCGTTCGTGAAGAGCAGGTTGGGGGAGTCCGGCATCAGGCTCGACGACTGGACAATCGAGTGCTGCTTCGATTTGAAGAAATCGAGGAAGGATTGGCGGACTTGGGCGGAGGTCATGGACGGAAAAGGGAAGGGGTCTTTTTAAGACCCTGTTAGGGGAAAAGGGAAGAACTAAGGCGATGCCGTGGGCATCGCCTTAGTTCAGGGCCAGAGACAGGGCTAGGGCTAGGGCTACTTGCAGGCCATTAGGTAGGGGCGCGACTGCGTCGCGTCCGTTCGCAGCGGAACGCGCCATGAGCCGGGTGAGATCTTCGACTATTCTAAACTCCGTCCGCCCACGGACGCCACGCAGTGGCGCCCCTACCCTCACTCTCCCGCTGTCATGAGCTCGTTGTGGAGCTGGAAAAGGGCGTGGGCGCTGTCGGCGTAGAAGAGCGAAAGGCGTTCGATGAGCTTGGCATCGTGCCAGGAGACCACGTTGGCCTTGAAGGTCAGGCGCGCTTCGCCGAGGCCGCCGGGGCGGCGATGGGAGAGTTCCTGCGAGAAGTGCAGGGTGGACGGCAGCTTCTTCGCGTAGCGCTTCTGGTTCGAGAGGAACGCCGCGATTGCGCCGATCTCGGACTGGCCGTCGAGCGTGAGACTGATGGTCGCTTCGCCGGGGACATCCCCTTCGCGCGGCTGGTAGAAGGCACGGATGAGCGCCTTCGAACCCTTCAGCACCACGCGTGCGTTAAAGTCGTCCCGCGCGGTTAGGCGGTACGGCTGTTCATGCGGCTTGAGGTGGTCGGCGACGGCCTTCCAGAGGGCAGGTCTCATGCCCTGACTCTTACTGAACTCGTGCCAGAGGCAAGCGGACCGCTCGTCATAGACGGACGAGTTATTGACAGGCACGAAAAAGGGCGTGCCGGTCGGCACGCCCTTTGCGGGGAGAAATCCTAAGGATTACTTCTTCTTATTACCCTTTGTCGGCGCGGCCTTGGAGGGTGCACCGAGCGGGTGTTCCTTGAGGACTTCCTCGACCGTGTAGAGGGCGTTGTTCTTACCCTTGATCTCTTCGCGGACCTTCTTCACCTGGGCGGCCTTGACGGGCGGCAGGTTATTGCCGAAGGACTGGCGGACGTAGGTGATTACCGCGGCGACTTCCTCGTCGTTGAGGAGCTGGCCGAGGCCAGTCATCACCGGCTGGCCCGTGGTGGGGTCGCCGTAGGTCTTGCCGTCGATCGTCTGGGTGCCGTAGAGGCCGTTGAGGACGATCTTGATGGAGCGGTCTGCGTCGCCTTCGAGCCAGCCGTTGGAGGGGTAGCCCGGGGTGCGACCGAGGGGCGGGTAAGCGCCGCGAGCGGGCTTGCCGGCTTCCTTGGGCATCTCGGCGCCGCGGCCGTCGGCCTGGTGGCAGGTTACGCAATGGGCTTCGCGGAAGTAGACCTCCTTGCCCTTGTCGTAGAGCTTCTTGTCAGGGGCGGAGAGCTTTTTGTCGCTCGGGCCGTAGGAGGTTTCCTTGGGGTCGGCGTAGTCGCGGAGGTTCACCTTGCCCTTACCCTCGGGGAGGGACTCGAGTTGCTTCATCGTCTGGCGGAGGCAATAGGCGATGTAGTAATCCTTGGCGCCCTTGAGGGAGGCGGCGGCGGCGATGGCGCGCTCGGTGTCCTGACCCTTAAAGAAGCTCAATCCACGGACGCCTTCGAGTTGAACGCGGAGGTTCGCGTCCTTGACGGCGTTCTCCATGATCGCGAGGGCACCGGGGATACGGTCGCGCTGATAGATGGCGACACGCACGGCCTGGGCGCGGGCGCGAGGCTCAGGCGACTTGAGGAGCTGGCCGAGGAGTTCGAGGTTCACGAAGTCATGCCACTGGTGGACCCAAAGGGCTTCAAGGAGGTGGTGGGCGTCTTCGACCTTGGTCGGATTGAACTGCTTGGCCCACTTCTGGGTCGCGGCGATCACCTTGGCGGAGTCGTGCTTATGCAGTTCGATCTTGGCGCGCTGGCGCACGTTATCTTCATGCTCGGTGAGGAGCGCGAGGAGGTTCTCGATGGACTCGCCGTCGATCTTCTTCGGCGTGAGCAGCGGTCGGGACGGATAGGTCAGGCGATAGAGGCGGCCGTGCTGGTGGTCGCGGTTCGGATCGCGCAGGTGGTGCTGGAGGTGGCCGATGAGCATCTGGGACCAATCCATCACGTATAGTGAACCGTCAGGGGCGACGGCGACGCCGGAAGGGCGGAAGTTACCAGCCTTCTCCTTGTCGGTCTCAAGCATGTTCGGCAGGATGGTCTCGCCCTTGAGGCCAGCGCCCTCCTCGGTGATCTTCGCGCGGAAGATGCCTTGGACGGTGATCACGTTCGTGTTGAGGAACACGCCCTGCCAATCGTCGGGGAAGTGGCGGCTGCTGAGGATGGCCGTGCCCGGGCATGGGCGCGAGGGGCGATCCCAGAACGTGGGGAACTTAGGGTGGGAACCTTCGTCGAGGTGGCCGGAGAAGCCCGGGCCGAAGTAGTTGGCGTTGCCGGTGGCGTCGGTGATGATGTCGTTGCCCCAGTAGTCGAAGACGCGGCCGTGCGGGTTGGCGAAGTTGTAGGGCACGTGGCGGGTCAGCTTGTTGGTGTGGGGTTCGAAGCGGTAGATCGCGCCGTTGGTATTGCGCAGTACACCGTTAAAGGTCTCTACTTGAGTGCGGTGGAACACGCCGTCGGAGAGGTACATGGCACCTCCTGGTTCATAGCAGATGGAGTTCGTCTCGTGGTGCGAGTCAGCGGCGTCCATGCCGGTGAGCAGGCGTTCCTTCCAGTCGGCCTT
>JBIILC010000153.1:0-2903 GCA_044232865.1 Opitutales bacterium
GAGGGGAAGGGTGGTCGAGGGTTGCTCCTTGCGGGGATAGGTCTTATGCAAAGGACGTGGCCCGCAAGAGCGATTTAAAACATTACAGCGAGACGCAACTCCGTCATTCCGAGACGGACATCGAGAACCCGCGTTCCCGCCGCCAGATCGTCGCCGCGGCCGATTATAAAGACGAGCGTCCGTGGGTCCTATCCGGCGTCCGTTGCCAGGAGCTGGGCCTCTTCGAAATCGCCCACCTGGGCGTCGCCGAGATGCTAGCCCCCTATCAGGTCGTCCGGGCGAACCAAAGCGGTGCCTTCTTCATGGCATGCCTCGCCGGGCAGGGGCAGGTCTGGATCGACGGGCGATGGCGCACCATCGCGGCCGGGCAGGCCTGCCTCCAGCCGGCTGGCATCCGGAACTCTTTCCGCATCGGTCGCAGCAAGCGCTGGGATTTCTGCTGGATTCGTTTCTCGGGCGGCGTACGTTCTAACACGATTTTCAGGGCAAGTTCTCCCGTGCTGGCCGATTTCGACGGCGAACCCTTACGCGCCGCCATCACCGGCCTTATCGCTGAACTCAAAGGAGCGAGGGTATCGCGTCGTAACCACCAGTGGATCGAGCTCGCCTATGATTATATCCGTAGCTTCGCCGGTAGCTTCCGGGGTGATCCACGAGTCCAGCGCCTATGGGATGAGGTCCATGGTCGACTCGATTTCCCTTGGGACACCAAGACACTGTCCCGTGAGTCAGGGCTGAGTTTCGAGCACCTCCGTCGTCTCTGTCTGAAAGAGATTGGACGCACCCCGATGAACCACCTGACCCACCTGCGAATCCAGCAGGCCATCCGGCTCATCAGCGAGTCCGATGACAAGCTGGCCGTGATCGCCCGCAGGGTCGGCTTCGCCAACGGCAACAGCTTCTCCTCAGCCTTTAAGAAGTCGACTGGCCACGCCCCGTCCCATTTCAGGGCCGAAGCCTGAAATTCGCCCCGAATGTGCATCTGAGAGGGGTCGGGTTGTGCTTCAAGGTGTCGCTAAGTCTTGTAGGCATCAGGCGGCTTACTTTGATGAAGCCATGCTTCCCCGCATCGCCTCCCTCCTGCGTGCCGCTTTGGTTTTCGTAGCCGCTTCTATTTATGCCGCGCCGCTCAAGGTGACGATTGTCTCTGATGACCCCACCGCGGTTAAATCTCTGGCTGACGAACTACATGCGGCCGGCGCCATCGTCACCGAGGCTGCTCGTCCGCGCGATGTCCTTGCCGCCACCCATGAGAAGGACGAAGTCATCGTCCTGTATCGCAAGGATTACACCCCCTATGAAGTCCGGGATCGGGCAGCGCTGGCTGATCTTTCGAATCGTGGCGTCAACTTCGTCGCGCTTCGCGGTGCCATCGCGGGTCCATCGGCCAGCTGGTCCAAGGATATCTTCGGCGCCGGATGGACGCCGGATAGCCGTCGGTTCCGTGCGCTCATGATGCTCAATGTCCGGACGGACGCTCACCCGCTGGCTAGGGATGCCTCCACCTTCGACGTCACTGACGACACGGTCTTCAATCTCGAGCTCAACGAGAAGATTCTCGTTCTCGCCTCGTCCTTCACCTCCAAGGTCAGCGCCAACCGTAAGAATATCACCGAAGTCTCCGACAAGGCCTCCATCTACGACATCCAGCCGCAGGCCTGGGTCTTCGAGAATACCCGCCTCCGTTCGGCCGTATTTCTGCAGGGCGACGCCGCCACGCTGGCTCATGCCAGCTATCGCACCTTCATCAAGCGAGGTATCGCCTGGGCGGCCCGTCGCACCCACGTCGATGAACTCTGTACGCCTAAGGACCTCGTGGACATGCGTTATCCGGTCGGCGGTCCCAGCCGCGCGGAAAAGGCCATCGCTGCTTTCCAGATGCAGCCCGGCTTCAAGGCCAGCGTCGTCTCGACCGAACCCTTGATTAACAAGCCCATCGCCGTTCAGTGGGACGAACGCGGTCGTCTGTGGGTCGCCGAGACCCCGGAATATCCTAACGGCCGTCGCCCGCTCACTGCGGAATCATGGCGTGAAGGCGGTGTGCTGGTTCCGGGAAGCTACGACCGTCCCGCACAGGATAAGATCAGCGTGCTGGTCGACACCGACGGAGATGGCGTCGCTGACAAAAAACAGATCTTCCACGAAGGCCTCGAGCTCATCACTGGTTTCTGTCATTACAAGGACGGGGTCATCGTCGTCTGCCAGCCCCACATTGTCTGGCTCCGCGATACGGATGGCGACGGCAAGGCTGACAAGGAAGAAATCCTCTACGGTGGTTTCGCCCCGGCCGACACCCACTTCATTGCCAATCACTTTGTGATGGCACCCGATGGTTGGGTCTACGCCAGCATTGGTACCGGTGCCGAGGTCTTCCCGATTGCAACGCCGGACCGCAAGGTTCGCCTCTCCTCGGGCACGTTCCGCTTCAAGCCTGACGGTTCGGCCATCGAGCAGATTGCCTCACAGGGCGGCAATAGCTTCGGTAACGAGGTAACCAGCAAGATGGAGCTCTTCCACGGCAAGGCGACGAACGGCAACCCTATCCAGCACGTCGTATTGCCTGAATCCATTCTCGCCAAGGCTCCGGGCACGCCCGCCAAGGCCTTTAGCTCCGTCAACCCGCGTCGTCCCGTCCTGCGTACCGACCTCCCTGATCGCGCCCCGCTCCTGCAGATTGACCAAGTCGGCTATTATACCGCCGCCTGTTCCGTTGCCGTCCAGGAGCACGGTGCTTGGCCCGACGAGTACCGCGATGGTATCTTCACTAGTGAGCCGATCCTCGATATCATCCACTTCGAGAAGCTGGTGCCGAGTGGTCCGACCTTCCTCGGCGAAGTCACGATCAAGGACCGCGAATGGCTGCGCTCGATGGACCATTGGTTCTGCCCGATCGACGTCACCTT
>JBIILC010000152.1:0-2903 GCA_044232865.1 Opitutales bacterium
TCGGCAAACATCCGCACGGGCGGGACCGTGAAGCCGAGCTGCATGAGCCAGCACTTCTCGCAAACCTGGACGTCTAAAGGGAACCGCGGTTCGGCGGCCACCGAGTCGTTGGGAGCGAGTAAGTTATTGGCCAACGGCTGTAACCCGAGGTCGATAACGAGGCTCAGTTCCGCCGAACCGCATGCGCGGCAATGCTCGAGTGTGCTCATGGCTGTAAATAATCGTTCTCAGTGGCGGCAAGCATTGCCTCCACCGTCTTGGCTACGCCCGCGGTCAAGGACGTCCGCTCCATTTCAGGGGCCATCATTTGGTTCATTTTTTCGACCGAGGGGGCATAAAAAGGCGAATCATGGGCCGAAGGCGGACGGGCGTCATAGCGGGCCTCCAGCACTAATTGATGCCGCAGCAAGGCGGCCCCTACGCACTCCACGAACTGACGGACGGAAAGCACGACGCCGGAGCCGACGTTGGCAACCTCCCAGGAAGGTTGCCTCGAGGCGGCCAACCCGGAACAAATCAGCAGATTGGCGACATCGTCGACATAGCTGAAATCACGCATCTGCTCACCAGAAGAGAGCAGCGCTGGGGTTCCCGCCCGCGCCGATTGGATTAGGTAGGGCGTCAGCCGCTGGGATGCTTCTCCCGGCCCGTAAATATTGAAAAGTCGTAACCAGGTCAGGGACAGCTGGGCCTTGAAACTTTCGGCGACCAAAGCTGCCGCGGCCTTGGATTCCCCATAAGGCGAGCTGGGGCCGAGTGCATCGTCCTCCGTCAGCAGACGATGTTGGGACGCATATTCGGCTCCGGTTCCGGCGAGGATCACGCGGGGCGGGGCCGCCGAGTCACACAGCGTTTGCAACAGCACGCGCGTGCCCTCGACATTCACCTCTCGGAGTTCGTTGGGCGCAATGGAGCCAGAGGCACCCGCTGCGGCCAAATGCAGCACGTAATGCGGGGCAAAGCCTAACAGGCGCGAACGCCACGCCGAACCCTGACGGAGATCGCCCTCGTCGCCGCGATTCAACCCGCAGACCTGAGCGCCCCGGTGGTGCAGAATGCTCACCACCCTGCGACCGATGAAGCCGGTATCGCCCGTCACCAACCATCGTGTGTCAACCAGATCCATCATGAGGCCCAAGTCAGGTTTTGGGAACGTGCCGCCGCAACATAGGCGGCGATATCCGCCTTACTGGCGTCGAGCGAACTCAACTGCTCATACCAGCTCGCCGTGCGTTCCACCGTGTGCTGAAAATCCCAGACTGGCTGCCATCCCAGCACGCGCTCGGCCTTCGCGATGGAAAGACTGAGCCGCGCCGCCTCATGAGGGCCGGCCGGACCGGTCTCGATGCGGAGATCTGGCCAGACTCGGGCAAAGGCTGCGACCAGTTCGCCGACCGTCCGGACCGCCTCGGTCCGTGGACCAAAATTGAACCCGGAAGAGACTTCCGCCGGGACGTAGGCGCGGGACGGCGAGGCGAGACACGCCCCTATCCAGAGATAACCCGACAGGGGCTCGAGAACATGCTGCCACGGCCGGGTGGCGGAGGGGTTGCGGATCGCCAGTGTCCGTCCGGTTGCCCGAGCGCGGAGGATATCCGGTACAATCCGGTCCGCCGCGAGGTCGCCACCTCCGATGACGTTGCCGGCACGCGCCGAAGCGACCCGCACGGGATGATTGGCATCGAAGAATGAGCGCTGGTAGGAAGCCACGGCGAGCTCCGCCATCCCCTTGCTCGCGCTGTAGGGGTCGCGACCACCCATCGGATCGGCCTCCTCGTGCGGCCGGCCGGTCTCGAGGTTCTCATAGCATTTATCGGATGTCACCATCACCGCCGCGCACGGCTGCCGCAAATCGCGCAACGCGTCCAGCACGTGCGCCGTGCCCATGACGTTCGTCGCCATCGTCTCTGTCGGAATCTCATACGACAAGCGCACCAGCGGTTGCGCTGCGAGATGGAAGACAAAATCCGGCTGAAAGGCCGTAATCGAGCGGCGTACCGCCGCGGGATCGCGAATATCCGCAAACTCCGACTCAAGCCGCGGGCCTAAAGAAAGCCCTCCGAATAAAGGCTGCGCACTATCAGGTGGAAGCGCGTAACCATGCACGTGCGCGCCGAGAGAGAGCAGCCATTCGGCAAGCCACGCTCCCTTAAAGCCCGTGTGGCCCGAAAGCCAGACGCGCTTCCCTTTATAAGCTTGGTCGAACATGGGTGTCACCAGACTTTCCAGGGAGCGGCCCCGGAAGCCCAGAGATTATCCAGCTGAGCCTTATCGCGCAGCGTATCCATCGGGAGCCAGAAACCTTGGTGGCGGAAGGCGTGTAACTGGCGTTGTTTAGCAAGGGCTTCCAATGGCGCCTTTTCCCAGACCGTGGCGTCATCCGCGATCAGATCAAAGACCGAGGGCTCGAGGACAAAGAAACCTCCGTTGATCCATGAGCCGTCACCCTGCGGCTTCTCCGCGAAGGCCTCGACGGTACCAGCGGCGGAAATGGCCAGGGAGCCGAACCGACCGGGCGGCTGCACCGCGGTAACCGTCGCCTTCCCGCCGTGCTGGCGATGGAAAGCGATTACCTCGGCCACCGGGATATCGCCCACCCCGTCGCCGTAGGTCAGACAGAAAGTCTCTGAACCGACGAGCTCTCGGACGCGCCGAAGACGCCCCCCCGTCATGGTCTGCTCCCCCGTATCGACCACCGTGACTTTCCACGACTCCGCATTGTGGCGCAGAATGGTCATCTGGTTGGTGGCGAGGTCGAAAGTCACATCCGAATTATGCAGGAAGTAGTTCTGGAAATACTCCTTAATCATGTGCCCCTTGTAGCCAGCGCAGATGATGAACTCGTTGATCCCATGGGCGGCGTAGATTTTCATCACGTGCCACAGGATTGGGTGACCGCCGAT
>JBIILC010000044.1:0-10687 GCA_044232865.1 Opitutales bacterium
CGGGCGGTCATGGCCTCCACGTTGGCTCGGAGGAGGTCCCAACTATAGGTGATGGCAAAAGATTGGGTCGCTCGCAGTTCGCGCGTGCCACCCTTCCTGGCCAGAATGACAACACCCTCAGCAATCATCAGCGTGCCGTAAGAAGACTCAGTGACGAAAGTCGCTAGTTCGGCCGGCGCGAACCAAGCGGCGGGATGGACGACGATGTCGGCATCGGGGCCGGTGGACTCGACCAGACCGGCGGCGATGAGCGCGGCTTGCTGGTGACGACGAAGCGAGATATTAGCCAACGGAAAATCAGCCAGCGACCGGGTAAGGGTCAATGGATGGCAGCCAACAGAATCGCCCGACGTTGGGATATGAAAAGTGGCCATCTTAGATGTTCTCGAAATCGGCTTCGACGGCGGCCTTGAAGGTTTGCGACCAGCGATCGACCTCGGACTTATCCTGATGCTCGACGAGGATGCGCAGCTTGTTCTCGGTGCCGGAGTAGCGGATGAGATGACGACCAGCATTACCGAACGCGGCGTCCGCCTTACGAATCTCCTCCTGCAGAGCGTTGAGTTGGACTAATGGGATGCGCGACTTGACCTTGAGATTGACCAGCGCCTGAGGGTATTCGCGCATGCCAGCGGCGAGATCGGCCAAGGAGGCCCCTTTCTTGCGCATAAAGCGCAGCACCTGCAGGGCACTCAGGATTCCGTCCCCCGTTGAGGCGTAGTCGGAGAAGATCAGGTGCCCGGAGTTTTCGCCGCCGAAGGAATAACCGCCCTTGCGAAGGGCTTCGATGACATGTCGGTCGCTGACGGCGGTGGTAACCACTCCGATATTCGCCTTACGCATGGCCTCATGGAGGCCTAGATTGGACATCACCGTACAGACCATCGAATTGCCAGAGAGCTTGCCCTCTTCCTTCAACGCCAAGGCGCAGAGCGCCAGGATACGGTCGCCGGAGACGGTGGCTCCGCTGGCATCCGAGAAGATCACCCGGTCAGCATCGCCATCGAGCGAGATACCAACATCGGCACCCTGCTCTTTCACGACCTTGCCGGCAAACTCGGGATAAAGGGCGCCCACGCCGGCGTTGATGTTGATGCCGTCGGGGTCGACGCCGAGCTTCACGACCTTAGCGCCAAGCTCCTTGAAGATGAGCGGAGCGAGCAGATAGCTAGCGCCATGTCCGCAATCGACGACGATCTTCATACCGTCGAGGTGCGCATTGCCTAGGCTCTGTTTGACGAATTCGATGTAACGCCCGCGGGCGTCGTCGATACGATAGGCTTTGCCAATCTTGTCTCCCGTGACGCCGTTCGCCTTTACGTCATAGAGGACTTCCTGTTCGACCAGCGATTCGAGGTCGTCCGTCAGTTTGAACCCATCCGGTCCGAAGATCTTCAGCCCGTTGTCTTCATAGGGGTTATGCGAAGCCGTGAGCATGATACCCGCACCGCAGCCCATCGACTTGGTCAGATGTGCCACCGCCGGCGTCGGCATCGGTCCGACCAGGAATACGTCCATGCCGCTCGACACCAGTCCGCTCGTTAAGGCGGTCTCAAGCATGTAGCCCGAGATACGCGTATCCTTTCCGATGATGACGCGGTTATGATTGGCGCCGCTGGAGCGTAGGACCCGGGAAATGGCCTGCCCGATGCGCAGGGCGATTTCGGGCGTGATCGGGTATTCGTTCGCCTTACCGCGGATGCCATCCGTACCGAAGAGTTTGGTCGCCATGCCTGTATTCGGTGAATTCCTGACCTTTTCGCAAGTTCAAATGACTGAAAACCTCCTTTTATGATAAATATGACTGAATCGGTCAATTAAGCACCAAGGCGGGCGGAAGCGAAGCGATTAGGCCGTTCCTTGCGTCGGGCAATCGACCGAAAGGTTTCGAACGAGCAAATCACCGTCACCGTAGTCATCTAAAAGAAAGGAAATGAGATGAGAACTTCTCCTTATCTTGGAAACACAGTTGGACAGGAACAGACCTGAGAAGTTGAGTGTCTCCATCCCATGCGAGCTTTCGCGTTACCTCTTATCGTCATCTTAACGTCTGCCGTCGTCTGGTCAGCGGATGCGCCGGTGGACTTCAATCGCGAGGTCCGTCCCATCCTCTCCGATCGTTGTTACGGCTGCCACGGACCCGATGCGGATAAAGGCCGCAAGGCCGGTCTCCGTCTTGACGAAATTGGCGGCGCCACGAAGAAGCTTAAGAGCGGCGACATCGCGATCGTCCCGGGCGACCTGGAGAAAAGCACGATGGTGCATCGCATCTTCTCGACCGATCCCGAGGAGATCATGCCGCCACCTGAGTTGCATCGGCCGCTCTCCGCCGCCGAGCAGGACATTCTGCGTCGCTGGATTAAGCAAGGGGCCAAATACGATCGGCACTGGGCCTTCGTCAGCCCCGAATCTCATGCGACCCCTGCCATCGCCGATTCCTCCTGGGCCAAAGATCCGCTCGACGCCTTCATCGCGGACAAGGCTACCAAGGTCGGCCTAAAGCCATCCGTCGCCGCAGATCGCACCACCCTGATCCGCCGCGCTTCATTCGCCCTGACTGGCCTGCCTCCGACCAATGAAGAGGTCGACGCGTTCCTCTCCGATAAGTCTCCGGACGCCTACGAGAAGCGGGTCGATGCGATGCTGGCCTCGCCTCGATACGGCGAACATATCGCCGTGGGCTGGCTCGACCTTTCAAGATACGCTGACACCTGGGGCTACACGGGCGACAAAGCTATGTTCGCATGGCCTTGGCGCGACTGGGTCCTCAAGGCCTTCAACGATAACAAGCCCTACGACCAGTTCCTGACCGAACAGCTCGCGGGCGACCTTCTGCCTAACCCGACCCAGGATCAACGGGTGGCCACAGCCTATAATCGCCTGCACCGCATGACCTTTGAGGGCGGTTCGATCGCCGAGGAATTCAGACAAGATGGTATCAACGACCGCGTGATGACCGCGGGCTATGGCTTCATGGGGCTGACGATGGAGTGCTCCCGATGCCACGACCACAAGTACGATCCTATCTCCCAGCGGGACTACTTCTCGATGGCGGCGCTGTTCGGTGACCAGAACGAGAACGGGCTCCTGTCTTTCCATGGCGAGGTGCCCCCGCCGTTCGTACGTCTCTATAAGTCAGAAGAAGCGCGCGGTAAGGAAACCGAGCTCCGCGCCGCCGTTCGTGCAGCGGAACAAGGCCTGGTGACCTCCCACACCGCCACGGCGAAGGCGGCCGTCGAGGTGCCGACTCCACTCGCCCACTTCCCGCTCGAGTCTTTCACGAAGACAGGCGTCGATAACGCAACCACCGGCGGCAAGCCTGCCAAGTTTGAACGTCGTGGTTCGCCGGAAGACTTGCAGCTGATTCCTGGTGTCAAAGGTCAAGCGGTGAAGTTCGATGGAGACGCTGGCTTCATTCTCCCCGAATTCAAGCAACTCGGTCGCCACGATGCTTTCACGTTCTCGGCCTTCCTTCGCCTCGGAGAGAAGAACGCCCGCGCCACAGTCCTCCATTCCACGGGTTTCTACACGGGTGACGGCGATGCCTCGGGCGTTGAACTCTTGGTCGATCACGGCAAGCTTCGCTGGAGCGTTATTCACCTCTGGCCGAACAGCGCGGTCTCCATCGAAACCGTTGCCGCTTTACCTGTCGGCAACTGGCAGCGCGTAACGGTCACCTATGACGGCTCATCCAAGGCCGCCGGACTCCGCGTGTACCTCGATGGCCTTGAAGTGAAGACGACGGTTGTGCGTGACACCCTCCACGCTAAGCCCCGCGACAACGCTCTCGAGATCGGCTCACGTACCCGCGATGCCGGCTTCCGCAATGGCTCGCTCGACGAGATCCAGATTTGGCGCACGGCCCTGACGGCCGCGGAGGTCGCCGTCCTCCACGGACTTACCGCCGACTCCTTGCCTGCGGCGGTGCACGCCGAACACGCCCTCATCCGGGCCAACCCAGTCTACGCCCAAGCTTGGGAACGTCTGCAACAAGCCCGCCGCGCCCTTGCCGCTCACGAAGAATCCGCCCCAGCTTTCTTTGCGATGGAACACTCATCGCTCGCTCCCAAAACCTTTTTGCTGACCCGAGGCGAGTACGACAAGCCCGACCTCACCAAGCCGTGCGGGCCCGGCGTTCCCGCTCACATCTTCCCTTGGAACGAATCCTTGCCGAAGAATCGCCTGGGTCTCGCCCGCTGGCTGACTGACCCGAAGAACCCGCTGGCTTCACGCGTGATTATCAACCGTCTCTGGGCCCAGGTCTTCGGCTCCGGCCTTTTCGCCTCCAGCGAAAACCTCGGCATGCAAGGCGATCTCCCGACCCACCCGGAGTTGCTCGACACCTTGGCGGTCGATTTCGTCCGTGGCGGATGGAACACCAAGGCGATGCTCCGCCGCTTCGTCCTCAGCAGCACTTTCCGTCAGTCCTCGACCCCGACAGCCGAAGCGCGCGAGAAAGATCCTTTCAACAAGTACCTTGCCCGCGGTCCGGTCTTTCGACTGACAGCAGAGATGGTCCGCGACCAAGCTTTACTCGCCGCAGGCACACTCGTCGAGAAAGTCGGCGGTGAAAGCGTCCAGGAGTCCGCCCGCCGTCGGAGTATCTACACTTATCGGAAGCGCACAGCTCCTCCCGATAATATGCTGATCTTCGACGCCGGTTCGCGCGAAATCTGTCAGCCCAAGCGGCTTAACACCAATACCCCTTTGCAGGCCCTGGTGCTATTGAATAACCCTGGCTTCGTCGAATCCGCCAAGAGCCTCGCCGTCAAGGTGAGCAAAGCGTCGTCCGACCCTTCCGCGCAGATTACCGCCGCCTTCCGCCACGTGTGCACACGTGACCCGCGCCCGTCCGAACTCGCGGCGCTCAACGAGCTCTACGCGATCCAGAAGGCCACGCCGCCGCAATTTACTGCCGCTCCACCCAAGGTCGCCGAGCCTGAACCTAAGGCCGATCCCAAGGCGAAGAAGCGATCGGCACCTGTGCCGGCTCCGTCCGGACCAAAGATGCCCGCCGACCCATCCCTTGCCGCCCTCACCCTCGTCTGTTCGACCATTCTGGCGAGCGATGCGGCGGTTACCTCTCGCTAATCATGCACCCCGCTAAGCCCAGTTACGACAGCCTGATGCAGCACACGCGTCGGCACTTCCTCGGCGCCTCCGCCCTTGGCCTCGGTGCCTTGGCGATGCGTAGTATCGTTGGCGACGCCCAAGCGGCGACTCTCCCCAAGGGCACGCACCTCCCGGCCAGAGCAAAGCGCGTCATCTACCTCTTCCAGGCTGGCGGCCCTTCGCAATTAGAGACGCTCGACCCGAAACCCCTCCTTCGCGAAAAGCATACCCAGCCTTTGCCTGACTCGGTCCGGCAGGGCCAGCGCCTAACCGGCATGAGCGGCTATCAGGCCACCCTCCCGCTCGCCGGATCGTTCGTAGATTTCAAGAAGTATGGTCAGAGCGGCGTCGAGTACAGCGATCTGCTCAGCCATGTGGGCGGAGTCGCCGATGACATCTGCGTGATCCGCTCGATGCACACCGAGGCGATCAATCACGACCCCGCGATCACCTTCTTCTGTTGCGGCAATCAGGTCGCCGGCCGGCCTTCCATGGGCGCGTGGGCTTCCTACGGCCTCGGCAGCATGAACGAGAACCTTCCATCCTTTATCGTGCTGGTCTCACAAGACGCCACCAAGGATCAGCCGCTCTACTCTCGACTCTGGGGTTCAGGCTTCCTGCCTTCGGAACATCAGGGCGTCCAATTCAAGGCCGGCAAAGAACCCGTACTCTATCTCACGAACCCTGAAGGCGTCTCTCCGCATGCCCGCCGCGGCATGCTCGACGCGCTCGGCAAGCTCAACGCGGATCAACGCGCCGCCGAGCTCGACCCCGAGGTCGACGCCCGCCTCGCCCAAGCCGAGATGGCCTACCGCATGCAGACGAGCGTGCCTGAGGTCGCCGACCTCTCGAAGGAATCCCCCGAGACGCTCGCGATGTATGGCGAGAGCGTGAAGTCGCCCGGCTCCTTCGCCGCAAACTGCCTACAGGCCCGCCGACTCATCGAGAAAGGCGTACGCTTCGTGCAGCTCTTCCACCAAGGTTGGGACCAACACGGCGGACTGCCCGGCGGCATCAAGCGCCAGTGCAAGCAGACCGACCAGGCTTCGGCCGCACTCATCAAGGATCTCAAACAACGCGGCCTCCTGGAAGATACGCTCGTGATCTGGGGTGGAGAGTTTGGCCGCACGGCTTACAGCCAAGGCAAGATTACCAAGGATTCTTATGGTCGCGACCACCACCCACGCTGCTTCAGCCTCTGGATGGCCGGTGGCGGCGTCAAAGGCGGCCAGACTTACGGCGAGACCGATGAGTTCGGCTACAACATCGTCAAGGACCCCGTCCACGTGCACGACCTGCACGCCACGATGCAGCATCTCCTCGGCGTCGACCATGAGCGCCAGACCTTCAAGTTCCAAGGCCGTTACTACCGCCTGACGGACGTCTCTGGCCACGTGATCAAAGCGGTGATTGCCTAAAAGTTCCCCCTCCTGCAGTAGTGTCGGCGATGTCCCTCGCCACGCCGGCACCCGCTTCCGCCATCGCTTCGCGGTCTTTCCGTTTCTATCTGGCGGCTATCGTGCTGGGTACGCTGGCCATCCAGATGCAGACCGTGGCCATCGCTTGGCAGGTCTTTCGACTAACGAAGGACGAGGGTGCCAACGCCGCCCTGGCTCTAGGCGCCATCGGACTTGCCGAGGTGATACCCTTTGTCAGCGCGGTGCTGTTCGCTGGCCACGTCGCGGATACCAATAATCGCCGACGCATCGCCATCGGCGCCCTGATTGCGATGACGGCGGTGGGGCTATTTCTTTTCCTGCCGGAGCATTTGAGCGAGCGCTGGGCGCAACTCACCGTCATCTACGGGGTAGTCATTCTAGGCGGGTTGGCCCGGAGCTTCCTCACTACGGCCCGTCAGGCGATCATCGCGGAGATTCTCCCCCGCGAACTCATCCCCAGCGGTGTCCGTTGGCGCAACACGCTCTTCGAGCTGGCGTGCGTCATCGGACCTGGCCTGGCCGGCCTGATGGTCTGGCTGGGCGAGAAGAACGGGCTCACCCATCCGGAGAACGTGCCGTATACTGCGATGACGATCTGTTTCGCTGGTTCGCTTGGCCTGACGATCGCGTTGCGCACCACCCAGACCCTCCAGACTCGCACCCCTGAGCCTATTTTTGTCAGCCTCCGTCAGGGTATCGATTTCATGCTGAGCCAGCGCATCATGCTCGGGGCCTTCACGATGGATCTCTTTGCGGTGCTGCTCGGTGGCGCCGTAGCGTTGTTGCCGATCTTCGCCGATATGTTGGAGGTCGGAGCCTTTGGCTTCGGCATGCTCCGGGCGTCTGGCTCCGTCGGTGCGGTGTTGATGTCGCTCTACCTTATCGTACGGCCACCCCTGAATCACGCGGGTCGATCCCTCTACGGTTCGTTCGCGGTCTTCGGACTCAGCACGATCGGCTTCGCGCTCTCGATCGCCCTTGCTTCCGCCTTCGGCCTAAGCCTCCACGCGGCGTTCATCTTCTCTTTGATTTTCCTGTTCCTAGCCGGAGCGGCCGACGCGGTGAACGTGATCATCCGCCAGACCATCCTGCAGACGAGCGTGCCTCCTCAGATGATGGGACGTGTTTCGGCGGTGACGGCGGTCTTCATCGGTTGCTCCAACGAGCTCGGCATGGCGGAATCAGGTCTGGCCGCCCGCCTGATGGGGACGGTCAATTCGGTCATCTTCGGGGGACTGGCGACGTTTGGGGTGATGGGCCTGACGCACTGGAAATTCCCTGAGCTCTGGCGCCTTAAGAAAGTCGGCACGGAGCCCTCGGCCTGACCCGCTTGGGCTTGTATCCCCCCTCGGTCAGGCTTCTTATCGGGACACCCCCATGAAGCTCCTCCGCCTCCTCCCCTGCCTGCTTGCCATCGGCTTGCTGGCAGCTGAACCAAAGAAGCCCGACTACGATTCCCAGTACGTCCTCGGCCCCAACTCTCAAGAGAAGGCCGGCGTGCCGAAGGGCACGGTCACTGAGTACGAACTCGCCGACTCCAAGACCTTCCCCGGCTACGGCCGCAAGTGGGCCCTCTACATTCCGGCCAAATATGACCCTTCTAAGGAAGCCGCGCTGATGGTCTTCCAAGACGGCCCCGGCTACGCCTCCCGCACCGGCGCCTGGCGCGTGCCCGTGGTCTTCGATAACCTGATCGCTCAGGGCAAGATGCCAGTGACCATCGCCCTCTTCATCGCCCCCGGCTTTACGCCCGACCCGAAGAACCCGAACGGCAAGGACAAGAAGGGCAAGGCGCTCGGAAAGTCCAACCGCTCCTTCGAATACGATAGTGTCACCGATCTTTATGTGAAGTTCCTGCTCGAGGAGATGATTCCTCTCGCCGAATCGAAAGGCGTCAAGTTCTCCAAGGATCCCGCCCGCCGGGCTATCGCTGGTGCTTCTTCCGGTGGCATCTGTGCCTTCAACGCCGCGTGGCATCGCCCTGATTCTTTCAGCAAGGTCTTCACGACCATCGGCAGCTTCACCAATATCCGTGGTGTCATCAGCAAGGGCGCCGAAAAGGGCGGCAACCTCTACCCACAGATGGTGATGGAATCACCAAAGAAGAATATCCGCATTTTCTCGCAGGAAGGATCGAATGACCTGACTAATGAGTTCGGCGTCTGGCCTGAAGCCAACAAGGCCATGGCCGCGGCTTGGAAGGCCAAAGGTTACGACTACAAGTTCGTCATGGGTGAAGGCAGCCACAACAGTCGCCATGGCGCCCAACTCCTGCCGGAAGCCCTGACCTGGCTCTGGCGCGACATTCGCTAAAAACTATGAAACTCACCCTTCTCTCCCTGCTTGGCTTCGGCGCCGTCGCCCTTGCCCAAGAATCATCCTTCCGCCCATTACTCGACCCCCAGCTCTCCCAGTGGGAGAAGTGGCTCGGCCCGGTCCATCGGGCTTACGACCTTCCGGGTTACGTCCGCGGCGCCAAGCCGAAGGATGACCCGGTTCTTGGCCTCAATAATGATCCGCTCAAGGTGATTACTACCCGACAGGTCGACGGCGAGACCGTTCTGCACATCACTGGTCAGGTCTTTGGCGCCCTCAGCTCGCTGGCGTCCTTCGACAACTTCCACCTGAAGACCGAACAACGCTGGGGCGAGAAACGCTGGGAGCCTCGCCTGACCGCGGTGCGCGATAACGGTATCCTCATCTTCTGCGTCGGCGAACATGGCGCCCAAGGTAAATACTGGATGCGTAGCCAAGAACTCCAGGTCCAGGAGGGCGACATCGGCGACTACTGGCCCCTCGCCGGTGCGCTCGCCGACATCCCGATCCGTACAGACGACCCAGTGAAGAAGCGGATGTACGACCCGAAAGGCGTCCTGACAGCGAGTAGCTCACGCGTCTGGCACGGCACAAATTACGACGAGAAGCCCTTTGGTGAATGGAACACGATCGAATGCTTCGCCCTCAACGGTGACGCCGTCTTCCGTCTCAACGGCAAGACGGTCAACGTGATCCTGAATTCCCGCTATCGCGAGAAGGGTTCAACGGTCGACGTCCCGCTGAAGGCCGGCAAAATCCAGATCCAGTCCGAAGCCGCTGAGTGCGAGTATCGGCGAATGGCCATACGTCCTCTTTCCGCTTGGCCGGCCGACGTGGCTAAAGACCTTCCCTCCCGATGAAACTCTCCCCCATCCCCCTTTCACTTCAGCAGCTTGTGGAGGCGTTGAACAAGGCGGATGGACGAATCGTGCGTTTCGAACTCCCGACCACGACGCTGCTCAGCCCTCACGTCCACGTGACGGAGGTCGCGCGCATCGATAAGAAGTTCGTCGACTGCGGCGGTACCCTGCGGACCGACTCGAGCTGCCGTCTCCAGATCTACCAAGCCGACGATACTGAGCACCGCATCACGGCCGCGAAGTTTGCCCAAATCCTAGCCAAAGGCGCCGGCGTGCTCAGTTCGATGAATCTCCCCGTCGAGGTCGAAGCTGAAGCCCCTTACCTTTCGGTCTTCCCGATTATCGCTACCCGCCTCGAGGAAAAGCAGGTCGTCCTTTCCCTTGGTATGCGCCACACGGCTTGCCTTGCCGAGGACGTCTGCTTCCCGGCAAATCTTCAGGATAAGTCAGCCTGCGCGCCCGGTTCGGGCTGCTGCTGAATCCCACCATGCTCCGAGCCCTCGAACTACGCAAGGACTTCGGAGGGCTCACCGTCTTACATCCGACGTCGATCGACTTCCATCCGGGCGAAGTCCACGCCTTGATGGGCGAGAACGGCGCCGGTAAGTCGACGTTGATGAAGATTCTCGCCGGTCTCTATCGACCCGACGGCGGTCAGGTCGAATGGCGCGAGCGCCCTGTCGATTTTACCTCGCCGCACGATGCCTTGGTCGCGGGTATAGCCATGATCCATCAGGAACTGATGCCAATCCCGGATCTGACGGTGGCGGAGAATATTACCCTCGGCAGCGAGCCTTGCTCCGCCTTCGGACTCATCAATCGCCCCGCCCAACTGGCGCGCGCCAAAGAACTTTTAGGCGAACTTGAATCCGATATCGGTCCGACCCGCCTGATGCGCACGCTGACCGTGGCCCAGACTCAGGTGGTCGAGATTGCCAAGGCCCTTGGGCGCCAGGCCGA
>JBIILC010000045.1:0-10683 GCA_044232865.1 Opitutales bacterium
TCATCTGGCGTCGGCGCGCTTGGGATACCGAGCATTTCCCCCACGCCACCCGCGGTTACTTCCCCTTCTGGGAGCGTATCAAGTCATTGGGTTAAAAGTTGAGGGGCCAGCGCAGTGATTAGCCTGGGTTAGACCTAACGCGCGATGGTGTGGGACTAAATTCGGCAAAAACTCTCGATTTAAGTCACGCCTGAGCAAGGAGAGGCTTGACCCCATGGTCGGCCCTCCCTCCCGATAGCCTGCATCAGGATTAACGATGCACGCTCGTGCCTTAACTGTGTTATTGTTGAGGTCATGAATAACCCTGAAATCATGAATCCACGTCCTCGCTCAATCCGTATCGCCCTCTGGGTCGGTTGGTTGTGGTTTGCGTTGGTCTTCTTCAATCCCGGTACGCTCATGAATATGGGACGCAATTTTTTCATTTGGTTACCCTTTGCGCTCCTATTTTCGATACCATTGGTTTTGGTCGCCAAAGGCCGTAGGAGCGGGCGCATAGCCTTGAACCTGATTCTCCCAGTCGTCTTGGCCTTCGTTGGATTCAACTTGTTGCGCTTATTAGAGGTCTTCACGCCGATGACCTTTATTCTATTCCCTTTTATGGTCTGCTTCGTCTGGTTCCCTTTGTTGGTTGTGCTGATCTGCATCAACCGTCAGTCAGCCAGAGAGTATTTTAGCCCGCGTCCGCTTTAAACGTCCGGCTTTTCGCACCTCCTCTCCCCTTTATGTTTTCCACATTACGACTACTCGTCTCAAGCTTCAAGCTGGGCTGGATCAACCTCGGGGGCAGGGTACGGCCTGACCCCGTGTTCTGCATCCTTGCGATGGGTTGTTGCCACCGAACTTTTCGCGCTGCATTATAATTCCACAATGAGCTCACCCCTCCAGGTTACAATCGTCCGGGCCGGCAACGAGGTCGGGACTTATGAATTAGCTGAGGTCCTTCGTCTCTTGGGGGCGGGCACACTTAAGCCAACGGATCTCTATTGGCACGAGGGAATGGTTGGTTGGGAGCTCGTGTCCAAGCTTGATACCTCCGAGGGGCTGAAGTTGCCAGCAGAGCCCGAGGTGAAGCGTCAAAGTAGCAACAAACTCTTTGGCTGCGGAGGCTGCGGATTATTAATATTCCTGTTTTTTGGTATTTATTCAGTATATCTTTACAGTTATTCTCTTAGAAGCGATAAATCGGATAAAGCATTCTCCGAAGCTGGGGCTTACTGTTGTTGTCCTATTTCTCTCCTTGGGCTGTGCATTTTCATCATCAACAAGAATCGACGCGAGTGGTTACCCTTGGGAGAACCTCCGGCTTAGGTTTGCCGGCAGTGCTTCAGGGCGAGGTGCTATCGTCACTCATTGTCAGATGTGAAAGTTGGTGGGCCCACCGGGATTTGAACCCAGAACCAAGGAATTATGAGTTCCGTGCTCTAACCGTTGAGCTATAGGCCCGTGCGATAGAGATAGAGCGAAAACGGCCCTGTGGGAAGGACGAACGTTTACTTAGCGACGACGTCGATCAGCTGGCTGCGGACCGGGACTACGGTGGCGCGGTGCTGTTCGACCGCCGCGGTCAGGCGGGCGACGACGTCCGGGTGAGCGGTGGAAATCTCGTGCGCCTCGGAAGGGTCGACGGCCAGGTTGAAGAGCAGGGGCTTCGGGTGCTCGGCCGGCTTAGGGTCACCGTAGGAGCCTTGGGTGATGAAGTGGATCTTCCAGTCGCCGAGGCGCGCGGCGAAGAGCTTCTCGCCGCGGTAATAGCAGAAGAGTCCTCGGTCCACGGCGCGCTCCTCGAGGAGGAGAGGGGAGAGGTCGGTACCGTCCATCTTGCGGTCATTCGGTATTTTGGCGCCGGCGAGCTTCGCGGCGGTGGGATAGAGATCCAACATCGTGCCGACGTTATCGGTCACGCCGGGCTTGATCTTGCCGGGCCACCAGGCGATGCCGGGTACGCGCATGCCGCCCTCCCAGGTGCTGCCTTTGCCGTCCTTGAGCAAGCCGGCGCTGCCGCCGGTCTCGGTGCCCATGAGCGTCCACGGTCCGTTGTCGCTGGTGAAGAAGACGAGGGTATTATCGGCCACGCCGTTTTCCTTGAGGGCCTTGAGCACCTCGCCGACGTTCCAGTCGAGCTCGGCCAGCACATCGCCGTAGATGCCACGCGAGCTCTTGCCTTTGAACCGCTCGGAAGCGAAGAGCGGCGTGTGCGGGAAGGTGTGCGGCATGTAGAGGAAGAACGGCTTGTCCTTGTTCGCACCGATGAACTTCGTGGCCTCTTCGGCGTAGCGCTTGCTCAGCTGAGTTTGATCGGTGCGGGGCTCGAGTAGCTCGCGGCCGCGGTAGAGGGCGGCGTTCCACCATTCGGGATCCTGGGTGACGAGAGCATTGGCGCGGGGCGGCTTCGGCTTATCGGACGGATTCATGTCGTTCGAGTGCATCAGGCCGAAGTGGAAATCGAAGCCATGGGCGAGCGGGTGATGTTGCGGCTGGTTGTTGGCCCAGACGCCGAGGTGCCACTTGCCGATGATGCCCGTCGCGTAGCCAGCGTCCTTGAGCGTCTGCGCCAGCGTGACCTCGGAAGCAGGCAAACCGCCGGTCGAGACGGCGCGGAGGACGCGGAATTGGTTGTGGGCCATACCGGAGCGGACGGGGTAGCGGCCGGTCAGAAGCGCCGCGCGGCTCGGGGTGCAGACCTCGGCGGCGGAATAAAACTGCGTGAAGCGTAGTCCCTCGGCCGCCATCTTGTCGAGATGAGGTGTCTTGATGGTTGGGTGGCCGTAGCAACCCAGGTCGCCGTAACCAAGGTCGTCGGCCAGGATGACGACGATGTTCGGACGAGGCGCAGCGTAAGCGCCGAGGGAGACCGCGATGAGCAGAGTGAGCAGCAGGGGTTGCATACGGATAAACACACCTCCAAATGGGACCAGAGGCAAAGCCCATTTTGATGACCCCCGAGCAACACGCACAGTTTAGTCAGGCCGTTTTCCGGTGTGAGCCTCTGCCAGCGGATTGGCCGGCAGACTTCGCCATCATCACGGCTTATGATCCGGACGGTCTGCCGACGTCGCCGGAGCTTAACCTCGCCGCCGATGCCGCCTTGGAGGCCGACCTCCGGTCGGTCGGCTATCGGCTGCATCGGATTACCGGAGGATCGGCGGACGGGGTCCACCTTGAGCCTGGTTGGGGCGTACCCATTGGGCTGCCCGGGGCGGTCGAGTTCGGGCGGCGGTACCGCCAGGTGGCCGTTTTCACGGTGAAGGGTGGGGCGGTCTCCTTGGTGGATTGCGCGGCCGGCTCGGCCGAGGACCTGGGGCGGGACTTCCGGGCGGTCTGACCATTTTCGGATTGGAACACCTCGGGTTTTCGGGACTCTAACTCGTAACCCCTTATACCTATGAAGAGCCTAATGTCCCTCCTCGCCGTCCTGGCCGCCGTCGTTGGCGTTCGTGCCGCCGATGCCCCCGGTCTGGTCAACGGTCACCCGCCCGATATCCGCACGCTCAAGAGCGGCGATACCGCTCCGGATTTCGAGCTGCTCGGCACCGACGGCAAGAAGCACAAGCTCGCCGAGTACACCGGCGGCGAAGCGCTCGTCGTGCTCTTCACCTCCAACCACTGCCCGACCTCCCATAGCATCGAGCGCCGCCTCCAGAAGTTCTACGAAGAATACAAGGGCAAGGGAGTGAAGCTTCTCGCGATCAACCCCAACCACCCGGATGGCCTCAGCAAGGATGAACTCGGTTACGGTGAATTCGGCGACTCCTACGCCGAGATGAAGCCCTATGCCGAAAAGAACAAGTGGACCTTCGACTACCTGTATGACGGCGACACCCAGTCCGTCGCCCGCGCCTACGGTTGCCTCGCGACCCCGCACGTCTTCGTCTTCGATAAGAACCTCAAGCTCCGCTATCAGGGCCGCTTCGATGACTCCCGCTTCTACGACGACAGCACCGTGAAGTCCAAGGACTGCCAGAACGCCGTGGACGCCATCCTCGCCGGCAAGCCCGTCGAACTCGAACTCACCAAGCCCATGGGTTGCTCCACCAAGTGGCGCGAAAAGAAGGCCCTGCACGACGTCAAGCATGACACTTGGGCCAAGACCCCCGTCACCGTCGAGCTGATCGATAAGGCCGGCATCGCCAACCTGCGCGCCAACACCTCTAACAAGTACCGCATGATCAACGTCTGGGCCACCTGGTGCCCGCCTTGCGTCAAGGAGTTCCCTGACCTCGTCGAGATCTCCCGTAAGTTCGACATGCGCGACTTCGAGCTCGTCACCATCACGCTCGACGACCCCAAGGATAAGGCCAAGGCCGAGGCATTCCTTTTCAAGCAGGCCGCCGGCCTGAGCAAGAAGGTCGAGAACACCCTCAAGAAGGAAGGTCGCACCACCAACAGCTACCTCTTCACCGGCAACGGTGATGACCTTGCGGCCGCCCTCGACAAGGAGATGCCTGGCCCCATCCCTCACACCATCGTCGTGGCTCCCGGTGGCGAAATTATCTACCGTCACACCGGCATCATCGACCGCGCCGCGACCGAGAATGCTATTCTCGATAAGATGAACCGCTTCTATTCGCCTGGCGCCGTGAAGGCCTCGGCGAAGAAGTAATTCGCTTCACCTAAAAGAAAGCCCCGGACGCAGCGATGCGGTCCGGGGCTTTTTATGGGATGAGCGTCAGGCTCAGATCGCGATGGCGAACGTCTGATCCAGCGGGTTGAGCCAGACCTTCACGCGCGGCATCCAGGATGGGCCGATGATCGCGTCGATATCGAGGGCGCGGAGGAACGGGCCCATCGGTACCGGCGAGATGCCGCCACCGAGCACGCACGGCGCTTCACCGACGGTTTCGAGCAGGTCATGGCCGGCGAGTGTGAAGGGCAGCACGTACGACTGTGGGATATGCAGATCGCCGAACATCGGGCTGAAATCCGTGAAGCCTGTCAGGGCCTTCGCGCCCGTCACGAACTTGCGGTCGGTCACGTAGCCATACTGCGCGCCCGTGTCCCAGAGCACGCGGGCCGGTTGGCCGTTGAGCGTGACATGGAAGAGTGGGATGTCGGACATCGGAGCCAGTTCATACGCCTGCGGCTTGAAGCCGGCCGGCATCTCGTCGCCGGCCGTCAGGGTGCGGTGAGCGACGTCGAAGAGCAGGGTGGTCTGGGCGAGCAGGTCCATGCCCAGCAGCGCGTCGACCTGGGCGCCGATCTCGGCGGACAGCTTGTCGAAGGTGAAGCCCATGTAGCCGCCCTTGTTGACGCCGTGGTTCTGGTTCTGCCAGGTCAGGCGGCCGGAAGTCGAGGAACTGAAGGGGGCGCCCGTGTCGATCAGGGCGCGACCTTCTGGTAGGTCGATGAACAGGTGACGGTTGAGGAGATACAGCTTGTAGGTGCAGACCATGGAGGAAATGTGCGTTTTACGAGGCATAGGAGTGAATACTGACAGTTGTAGGTGATAACAGTTGGGTGTCAAGCGGCAGGGCGCCTGAAAAGGGAGACCGGAAACCGGATGATTGGCTGGGGATTAATAAACCCGAAGCTTCTATTCCGGTTTCCGGTCTCCCTTTGAGCCCTTGTCTCTGTCTGGGCATAAAGAAGCCCCGGATCGGGTGATCCGGGGCTTCTGGAAGGGGGCTGGAGGGCTTCTTAGGCCTTCTTCACCTTAACCCACTGCTTCGTCTTGGCAGACTCCAGGATGGCGTCGCAGACGTACTGGGTACCGAGCGCGTGGCGGAAGTCCGGGTAAGCCTTCTCGGCCTTCGGATTGTCGAGGCTCTTGAGGAACTCGGCGAGGGCGTGGGTGAAGGAGTGCTCGTAACCGAGGCAGAGACCCGGGACCCACCAGTTGCCAGAGTACGGGTGATCGCTGTCGGACGTGTGGATGCTGGACCAACCGCGACGATCGCCCGGAACGGAGTGGTCGAAGTAGTTGAGACGGTTGAGGTCGTGGAGGTCCCACTGGAGGGACTTATGTTCGCCGTTGATCTCGAACGTGTAGAGCGCCTTGTGGCCGCGAGCGTAGCGGGTGGATTCGAACTGCGCGATCGAGCCGTTCTCGAAGCGACAGAGGAAGATCGCGGCGTCGTCGATGGTGACGGCCTGCTTCTTGCCCGTGGCGGTGTGGACGCGTTCCTTGATGAACGTCTCGGTCATCGCGGAGACTTCGGTGATGTCACCGTTGATCCAACGAGCCGTGTCGATGCAGTGCGCGAGCAAGTCGCCCGTCACGCCGGAACCAGCCGCAGCGGCGTCGAGACGCCAGAGACCGGCGCCGCCCTGGGGCAGCTCGGTGGAGATCGTCCAATCCTGGAGGAAGTTGGCGCGGTAGTGGAAGACGCGGCCCAACTCGCCGGCGGCCACGATGTTCTTCGCGAGCGTCACGGCGGGGAGGAAGCGGTAGTTATACCAGACCAGGTTCGGGAGGCCGGACTTCTCGACCGCGGCGACCATCTGTTCGCCTTGGGCGCCGTTGAGGGCGAGGGGCTTTTCGCAGAGAATCATCTTGCCGTTCTTGATGCACTCCAGGGCGATCTCGGCGTGCGAGTCGTTCGGGGTGCAGATATCGATGGCGTCGATGTCGGAGCGCGTGACCATCTTGCGCCAGTCGGTTTCGTAGGAGGCGTAGCCCCACTTTTCGGCGAAGTCCTTGACCTTCGCTTCGTCGCGACCGCACACGGCCTGGCGGACGATGTGGTGGCCGGCGGTCACCTTGTCCTTCGGGAAGAAGTGACCGACCTGCGAGTAGGCGTTGGAGTGGGTGCGGCCCATGAAGCCGTAACCGATGAGACCGATGCGAATGGCTTTAGACATATGATTAGGAGTAAGCGGTTGGCGGTTGGCGGATAGCGGTTAGGTCAGGCGGCTCAGAGGGCCTTCTTCACCTTGACCATGGCAGAGAGAATCGTGTTCCAGGTCTTCGGGTTCTCGAGCGTCGCGTTCGGGAACATGCAGCCATCCCAGCAGATGTGCTTCATGCCGCGATCGGCGGCGCCTTCGAGCCAGACCTTGGAGCAGGCGGCGATGTCGAGCTTCCCGTTGGCGTCATCAGCCTGGCAGTGGCGACCGGTCTTCTCGTGAGAGCCCGTGCCGTGGACGGTGCCGTCGTTCTGGGCCACGTGGAAGTCGAGGGTCCAGGGGCGGAGCTTGCCGACCATCTCGCGGTAGGCGGGCCAGAACTGTTCCGAAGTGTAGCCTTCCTGGAGGAGGGCGGCTTCGGGTTCATTGTAACCCATCAGGTAGAGGTAGGTGTGCGCGAGGTCGGCCTGGAAGCCGAAGGTCTTCGGCATGCCGACGCCTTCGAGGGTGTCGAGCATCGCCTTCCAAGAGTGCATACCAGCCCAGCAGATTTCACCTTCGGCAGCGATGCGTTCGCCATGGCCTTCAGCGATCTTCGCGGCCTTCTGGAACGTGTCGACGATGCGGGCCGTGTTGGCCTTCGGGTTTTCGCGCCACTTCTGCACGCCGAACTCGGCGGAGTCTACGCGGATGACGCCATACTGGCGGACGCCATGCTTATTGAGAAGCTTGGCGACGCGGCAGGCCTTCTCGATCGCGAGGAGGAACTTCTGCTGCTGTTCGTCGGTTCCCATCGCGGAATCCCCCACCGTGCCACCCCAGACCGGAGCCACGAGCGAACCGACCTTCAGGCCCTTGGAGGCGATGAGGTCCGCCATCTTCTTGAGGTTGTCCTCGGAGATATCGGGGTCGGTGTGCGGGTGGAACAGGAACAGGTCGACGCCGTCGAACTTATGTCCGTCGACGTTGGCGGCGACGGTCATGTCGAGCATCTGCTCGAGAGCGATCGGAGGGTGATCGGTGTTGGGTTCCTTGCCGACGAGGCCGGGCCACATCGCGTTGTGCAGTTTCATAATCGTAGGGGTGGGGTTGGGGTAAGGGATGGGGAGCGAAGGCTTACTTCTTCTTGGCCTTCTTGTAGGCGCCCATGGCCGGCGCGTCCGGGTTCACTTCCGGGCCGAAGTAGCGCAGGCAGACCAGCGGCTCGGTCGTGGAGGTGTTGCGGAAGGTCACGCCCTTCTTGGCGCCGGCTTCGGTGCAGAAGTATTCGTCTTCGGTGAGTTCGTTGAAGCGGATGAGCTTCGGGCTGTTGAGGACCTGGCCGTTGATCGAGCCGGAGCCTTGGACGCAGATGAGGCCGTAGGCGCCCTTGTCGGTGATGGTGCACTCGGCACCCGGTTCGACGGTCAGTTCCTTCGCGGTGAAATACTGGAACTTGTCGACCTTACCGTAGACGATCCACTTGTCGGAGTAGCCCTTGCCCTGGACGGAGACGACCGGCTCGAGGTAGTGGTTATCCTTGAAGTTCGGGTCGACGTTCTTGTCCCAGTCGAGCTGGTCCACGATGAAGTCGACGTCCTTGTGCTTGGACTTCGGCATGTCCTTGACGAGGAGGGCCCACGGTACTTCGCGGCCTTCGACGAGGTTCTGGTACATGCCGAACACGTCGGAACCCCACTGCGGTTCATAGGTGCAGAGCGAGCCAGGAGCGTGGAGGATGCAAGGGTCGATGAGCCAGCCGGTGCCGGGCTCGAGCTTGTAGGCCTTGGAGAGGGCGAGGATCTTGTTGTCACCCTTGTCCCAGTTGGCGATGCATTCGCGGACCTGGGCCTTGGTCGTGCCGGGCTCGAAGCCCATGAAGGTGTAAGGGAAATTATTGCCGACGTTGTTGTGCTGGGGCGGGAAGTAGTAGGACTCCGGCTTGCCTTCGAGGCCGAGCAGCTTGGCCTGCTTGGCGTTCTGGTGCATGTGGTGCGGGATCGGACCCATGTTGTCGAAGAACTTGGAGTAGACGGGCCACTTCTTGTACTTGCTCCAGATCTTGGAACCGATGAGGGCAGATCCACATTCTTTGACGGCCTGCTTGAGGGTGAAACGGGTGTGGCCGATGACGACGTAGGACAGGCCTTCGTCGGCGGTGCGGTTGTCGTTGGCGGCTTCGGTCGTGGAAGCGAACCAGCGCTCGTCGATACCGCCGCGGCTCAGGCCGAAGGCGTAGAGATCATCCGGGTGCAGCTTGAGGCGCTTGCCGGGCTGGAGGAAGGAACGCGGGACCCAGCACGGAGCCAGGCGAAGCAGGCCGCCGGTCTTGGCGAGTTCCTTCTCCACGAGAGAGGCGACGCCGCTCTGCTTGGTGGAGAGATCTTGGACAATCTTAGGGGAGGACATGGTAGGAAGAAAGGAGGGTCGGGGAGGTCGGATTTAGGCGACTCCTAGGGCAGGGACAAGAATTGAGTAAGCCGACTTACGACTTCAAAAACTGCCAATTAATAGGGCAGGTAACGGCCTGGCCGTTTTCGCCCGTAATCTGGACGGCGTCGGGGCCGGCAGGGACGATGCTCTGGACTTGGCCGAAGTCGGCGGATACCGCGGCGGCGGCCTGAATCAGGGGCAGGCGGACGCGCTGGTCCTTGCGGAAAAGTCGGCTGGTCGGAATGCCTTTGGCGGCCAGGCGATCCTCGCGCGCGACGTCGACGCCATCGCAGAAGTGGGAACAGACCTCCTCGAGGCCGAGGCGGCCCAGGTGGCGCTTTTCCCAAGGGTGGCCGGGGCGGCCGCCGTTGGAGAGCCAGAAGAGGGTGGAAGGGAAGTCGGCGACATTCTTGAGCGAGAACCAGACGTAGCCCGGGAATGTCACGGCCGTCCAGGCGAAGGGCTGGGCCTCCGTGGCCGGTGCGTTGACCAGCATGATGAGGTCATCGTTACCGGCGCGGGCGGGGTAATGCGTCAGGTCGGTATTCGAACCATCCTTCATCGGGACGGATTTCAGCGTCGAGAATTCGGCAAAAGGCTTGAGCGCGCCGGATTCGCCGGAAGCGGGATTGGAGAACTCGCCGGCGTAGACGGAGCCGAAGCGGAAGGCGCTCGTCGCGATACGGGCCGCGCCGGTAGGAACTTGTGAGAGGTCGAGCACCGGGTGATTGCCGTAGTTCCAGCGGCCTTCGAGGTTCTCAATCAGGTGTTCCCAGTAGATCGCAGGGTGACCCGGGGTGAGCGTGAAGTTCTTCGTGACGGTGGCGCCGGTGTCGGTACCGGTCTGGGTGAGCTTGAGCGAGGTCGCGGAAGATGAGACCAATTGCCAGGGCGCATTGGCCGTATCGCCGTGAGGCGGTCCTTTTTCCTGTCCGCCGAACGGCAGGCACATGAAGTCTCCGCGCAGATAAGTCAGGAGATTCGGCAGCGACTGGTCAATCTGCGTGGGCGTCCAGGGTGACAGCGAGAACGGGGAGGCCTTGAGGCCGGGTAGATTGAACGTGACCGGGGCGAGGTGGCCGGCGGTCTGGGTGACGGCCAGTTCGACTTCGGCGGTGCGCAGGGTGTAGCTGGTAGCTCCGTGAATGGTTTCCATAGGGATGCGTTATTTCCTGCAAGAGCCGCAGGGCTGTCAACGCCTCGGGTGCTCTCCGCTTGCTAACCCGGGCAGGCCCCGCTTGGTTTCCCTCATGCCGCAGCCTTTGCCCATCCTTTACACCAAGCCCGGTTGCCCCTGGTGCACCCAAGCCTTGGAATTTTTCGCCGCCCAAGGCGTGAAACTCGATGTCCGTGACGTGATCGCCGACATGCATCAGATGCGCCAGCTGGTCGCCATCACGGGCCAGTCCAAGTGCCCGTCGTTCCGCTATGGAGACTTCATCGTCGCCGACTTCGGAGTGGATGAGTTCATCAACAAGGCCCGCA
>JBIILC010000154.1:0-2853 GCA_044232865.1 Opitutales bacterium
CCGCACTGGTGCGCGATCTGCTTCACGGATTCGTCGGTCTCGGCGAGGAGCCGCGCGGCCCGGGCGATGCGAAGTTCGTTGAGATACTGGGGCACGGAGCGTCCGGTGCATTTCTTGAACAGGCGGCTGAAGGCGCTCTCGCTCAGGCCGGCCAATCCGGCGAGTTCGGGGACGTAGAGCGCCTTGCTCAGGTTGGCCTTGATGTGCGCGACGACGTTCCCGATGCGGTCAGAGGTCTGCGCGTCGGTGGTCGCGTGAAAGCCCGTCGAGGCGATTTCCTTAAGTTCATCCGAGCTGGCGGCGAGCTCGAGGAACTCGATCAGGAGCGCCAGACGGCGGAGGCCGTGCGCCTTGGGCATCTTGTGCAGGAGGGCCGCGGCCTGCTTGCGTGTGGCTCCGCGGAATTCGAGGCCGAGTCGGGCGCGTTCCAGGAGGCGGCGGATGGCGGCGACCGACGAGTGTTGCGTCCAGTCTTCGCCGAAGAGGTTGGGGCGGAACTGCACCAGAATCCACTCCGTGCCGGCCTGGCGGCCCTTGCGGTCGTTACGGAAGTCGTGCGGGAGATCAGAGCCGAGGAGCAGCACTTCGCCGACCTTCAGCGGGGTGATCTTGTCCCCGACCCAGCGTTCGGTGCCGCCGCGGAGCAGGAAGAAGATCTCGATCTCCGGATGGTGATGCCAGACGCAGCCGAAGTCCCTTTGGCTCAGGTGCTCGCACGCGACGAGTTCGTTCGCCGAGGCGGGAGATTGCTGTTCCTTGATGAGGCGCACGCTTATTCCTTCTTGGGTCAGGGCTTACGGGGCGGGTTTCTCGAGGGCGGCTTCGTAGATCGCGTCCACGACGCAGTCCGAACCGAGGGCGGAGCGGAGCGGGTCGATATCCGAGGCGCTGTAGCCGAGGTGGTGGTGGCGGCACCAGCCTTGGGCCAACTGGTATTTGCCTGAGAGAGTGCCGACCTCTGCGGACATCTTGTCGAGCGTATGCAGGTAAGAGTCCATGCCTTGGCTCTTATCCAGCCAGTCCTTCTGCGAGGCGTGAGCCGCGAGGGCCTGGCGGGCCTGATCTTGGACCGGGGCGACGTCGACATAGAGGCCAGCGCGGACCTTCTGGCGTAGCGGCGTGCACAGGCCGTGGGGCATCGCGTGGTAGATGGTCACGTCGTGCGCGTAAGGTGTCGCCGGTGGGACGGTGTCGTAGTTGGGCATCCCGTGGGTGAAGGCGGCGGAGGTCGCGAGACGGGCGCAGGCCATGTGGTCTTCCATGTAGTCGGACAGCGCGTGCGTGAGCACGATGTCGGCGCGGCTCTGGCGGATGACCGAGGCTACTTTACGCATAACCTCGATGTCGAAGGTCAGCGTCATATCATTGACGACTGGCGGGTAGAATTTCGCTCCAAGAATACGGGCGGCTTCCTGGGCCTCAGCGAGGCGCTTGGTAGCGGTCGTCGGTCCGTCCATCTGGACTGAGCCGCCGTTGCCGGCGCAGAGGTCGAAGTAGTGGAGCTCCCAGCCGCGCTTCGCGAGCTGGAGCATCGTCCCGGCGGCGAAGTATTCGACGTCGTCGGGGTGGGCGAAGATGGCGACGCAGGAGGGCATCGGTTCAGACGACCTTGACCGGCTGGCCGCCGCTGGCGGCGCTCTGGTCGGCGGCGAAGATCACCTTGAAGGTGCGGAGACCGTCGCGGAAGCTCGTCAGCGGCATGTCCTGACCTTTGTCGAGGGCTTCGAAGAAGGCCTCGAACTGCGACTGATAGGGGTGGTCGTTGACGTCGCCGGAGTCGCACATCTTCATCGAGAGGGTGCTCCACTTCGACTTGTCGGACTTCAGTTTTTCGGAGTGCAGCTTGTTATCGAGCAGGCTGCCGTGGCTGCCCATCAGGTGCGTGCGGTAGTAGTAAGGCTGGAGGCAGTCCACGATGGCCGCGCACTTGCCGACGGCACCGTTCTTGAACTTCACGATGGTGACGGCGGAGGTGTCGTATTCGTAGGGCGTGAAGTAGGCGCTCTTCGACTTCGTGCTCAGGCTCATGACCGAGTCCACTTCGCCGGGCATGCACATCAGCAATCCATCGAGGGCGTGGCAACCGGCCGTGAGCAGGGCGCTGCCGCCGTCCTTCTTGCCGATGTTCCAGCGATACTGCCCATACCAAGGGCCGATGCCGTGGTAGTAGTCGACTTCGCCGTAATGGATCTCGCCAAGCAGGCCTTGTTCGATGATCGCCTGGGTGGACAGCATCTGGCCGGAGAAGCGCAGTTCGAAGCAGACGCAGCCCTTCACGCCGTTCTTCTCGGCGGCTTCGAAGATCTGCATCACTTCGGCCAGCGAGTTGGCCATCGGCTTCTCGAGGATGATGTGTTTCTTGGCCTTCGCGGCGGCGACGGCCTGGGCGCAGTGCTGGCTCGGATAGCTGGTGATGTCGACGACGTGGATGTCCGGGTCGGCGAGCAGGCCCTCGACGGTCTGGTAGGCCTTGATCTGGCCGCCGTGCTTGGCGCTGAGGGCCGCGGAGTCGAGCGGTCGCGAGGAGTAGATCGCCGTGACCTGCGCGTGCCTGGTCTTATTGATGGCGTCGATGTGGGCGGTCGCGGCCCAGCCGTAACCGATGATGCCGACGTTATATTTCTTGGTGCTCATGGGGTCGCTTCTTGGGGGTGAGCGAAAGGATGCTCGTACGCCCAGAAGAAGGAAACCCAATCGGGTGTCTTTTTACGCTCGAATGGTGTCTTTTAACACGACGCCGAGCGTCGCGTTAAAAGGAAGGTGTTAGCGGTTGGCGGTTGGCGGTTGGGCTGAAGCCGAAAAAGCCAAGGGAGACCGGAAACCGGATATGATGCTGTGGCCTCTGGTAGGGAC
>JBIILC010000155.1:0-2842 GCA_044232865.1 Opitutales bacterium
AGTTCGAGGTCTACGCCACCGGCATCCGTGCCCCGAACGGTATGGGCGTCGGTCCTAATGGTGAGATCTCCAACGGCGACAACCAGGGCACCTGGGTCCCCGTCGACTACATCCACTTCTCCAAGCCCGGCGAATTCATCGAAGTGCCCGACCTCTCGCACCGCACCCCAGCACCGACGAAGCTCGAGAACCCGCACCTCTGCTGGGTACCGTTTGACGTCGACAACTCCAACGGCGGCCAAATCTGGGTGCCCGCCAATAAGGGCAAGTGGGGTCCATTCGAGGGCCGCATGCTCTACCTCTCCTACGGCAAGTCCTCGCTCTTCGCGGTCCTGCAGGAGCGCGTGGGCGACGTCCCTCAGGGCGGCGTGGTGAAGTTCCCGCTCAAATTCGCCACCGGCCTGATGCGCGCGCGCTTCAGCCCCACGGACGGCCAGCTCTACGTTGCCGGCCTCAAGGGCTGGCAGACCAACGGCGTCAAGGACGGTGCGATCCAACGCGTCCGCTACACCGGCAAGTCCGTGACGATGCAGGAAGCCCTTCACGTGTCGAAGAAGGGTATCACGATCCGCTTCACCGGAGCGCTCGACAAGAAGTCCGCCTCCGACCCGCAAAACTGGGCCATCGAACAGTATAACTACCTCTGGTCCGGCGCCTACGGCTCCGACACCTACAAGGTAAGCAAGCCCCAGGAAAAGGGCTCCGACCAAGTCGCGATTCAGTCCGTCAAGCTCGCCGACGACGGAAAGTCGGTCTTCCTCGAAGTGGCTGGCCTCGTGCCGGTCATGCAGATGCGTATCAAGATGAACGTGAAGGCCGTCGACGGTTCGCGCGTGCCGGATGATATCGCCCACACGATCAACGTCGTCCCGGAGAAAGAAGGCGAAGACTACCGCTCGTTCGCCAAGTAAGCTAAGGCGAATCCCTCACGGCGAAAGGCCCGGTTCACGCCGGGCCTTTTTGTTGGGGGCTTGCCTGACGGCGGGAATACCTCCCAATAGGAAGCGTCCCGCCGCCATGCTTCTCCGCCGCCTCCTTTGCCTGCTCGCCACGACCATCGCGACCACCCTCTCCGCACAGGACCTGCCTGGGCTCAAGGTGACGTTCACCTCTGCCGGCAAGACCGACGTCCGCTCCGAGCGCCTGCTCGCCCTCTACGTCCCCGCCGGTCAAGCACCCACGCCCTTCCTCACCGCTGGTCCGTTCATGGCGAAGTGGGAAGGCGACCTCCAGTCGCCGCTACGCGGCACGTTCAAACTGAGCGCGGAATCGTCCGGCAAGTTTAAGCTGAGCCTCAATGGCCAGCCACTCCTCGCTGATTCTGGCATCAAAACCGTGCAGCTTAACAAAGGGGCCAACCGCATCGTCGCCGAAATCACCAGCGCCGACAAGGGCGACACCTTCGTCCGTCTCAGCTGGGCCTCGAAAGATTTCCCGCTCGAGCCCGTCCCGCCCTCGCTGCTGACGCATCCGGCTGATAAGGAACTCGATGTCGCCACGCAACGTCGCGACGGCCGCTTGCTCTTTGCGCAGATGAATTGCGCCGCCTGCCACACCGACACCGCGCTGCTGCCGACCAAAGGCACCGGCATGCCGGAACACGGCCAGATCGCCCCGCTGCTCTCCGAGCTGGGAACGAAATTCAAGACACCCTTCCTCGCCGACTGGATCCACGACCCGCACTCCATCCGTCCGCACTCGCTGATGCCTAAGGTCTTCACTGGAGCCGATGCCAACCAGAAATCTGCTGACCTCGCCGCCATGCTCACGCAAGGAGCGACGCCCAAGGCAGGCGCCGTCGACCTCAAGCTCGCCCCGCAAGGCGGCGCCCTCTTCGCTAACTTGGGCTGCATCGCCTGCCACCAGCGCCCCGACGCCGAAGGCAAGGACGCACAAGACCGCGTACCGCTCGGCCACTTGAACGATAAGTGGCATGCCGCCGCGCTCGTGGAATACCTGCAGAATCCGGCTAAGCACTATCCGGCCACGCGCATGCCTCATTTCCGCCTGGAAGAAGAGGAAGCCACGCAGCTTGCGGCCTATCTGCTTGCGAATTCACGCATCATCAAGCGCCAGGCCATCGCCGGCGACGCCACCCGCGGGGCCGCCCTGCTCGTCAGCGCGGGTTGCCTCAATTGCCACGCCGGTATGCCCGCCACAACTCAGCCCACGCTCGCGACCGTGCTGAAGGTCGGCGACAAGGGCTGTCTGAGCCACGACGAAAAGGCCCGCGCGACGGCACCGGATTTCGCCCTGACGACCACGCAGCGTGCCTCACTCAAGGCCTTCCTTGCCACCGACCTTGCGTCGCTCAAGCAAGACACCCCAGCTGAGTTTGCCGAACGCCAGATCAAGAATCTCAACTGCGTTGCCTGCCATTCGCGCGACGCCACTTTAAGCACCTGGACCAAGGTCGACGGCGAAGCGAAGAAACTTCGCGATGCCCTCCCACCGAAAGAGCACGTCGAAGGCGAGCCGGTGCACGACGCGCCGATTCCGTCGCTCACTTGGCTCGGTGAGAAACTCCGTCATGACTGGATGAGCAAGTTTATCGCCGGCCAGATTGAGTATAAGCCTCGCCCTTGGCTCATCGGCCAGATGCCTGCTTTCGCCCACTACGCCGACGGCCTCGCGCTCGGCATGAACCATCAGCACGGTCTGCCGCAAAACGAAGCCGCCGAGCCGGCTGGCGACGCCGAGAAAATCGCCAACGGTGAGAAACTCATCGGTGACGCCGGGGGCTTCAACTGCATCACCTGCCACGCCGTCGGTGACACGGAAGCCACGGCTGTCTTCGAGGCTCCCGCCATCAACTTCGCGCAGTCCGCCGAACGCCTCCGCA
>JBIILC010000156.1:0-2837 GCA_044232865.1 Opitutales bacterium
GATTACGAGAAGAAGATCCCCAGCGGCTTCTACCGACTGAGCGACAGCGACGGCGACGACCAGATCGACAAGGTCGAACTCCTCCGCGATATCCAGTCCGGCGGCGACCACGGCGTCCACAAGGTCGTCGTCACCCAAGACCAGCAGGGCTTCTACCTGATCACCGGTAATAACTCCATCAAGACCGAGACCCCGACTACCTCGCCGGTCGCGCCGCTCTGGGGCGACGACCATCTTCTCCCGCGCATGCCTGACGGCCGCGGCCACAACCGCCACGTGCTCGCCCCGGGCGGCATCGTCTACCGCATCAGCAAGGACGGAAAGACCTTCGAGACTTTCGCCAGCGGCTTCCGCAATATCTATGGCGGCGCGCTCAACCGTTCCGGCGACCTGTTCACTTACGACGCCGACATGGAGTATGACTTCAACACCCCGTGGTATCGCCCCACGCGCGTGAACCACGTCGTCAGCGGCGGCGAATACGGCTGGCGCAATGGCGCCGGCAAGTATCCCGAATTCTACGCCGATAACCTGCCCGCCACCGTCAACATCGGCCCTGGCTCGCCCACCGGCATCGCCTTCGGCTACGGAGCCAAGTTCCCGGCGAAATACCAGGAAGCCCTGTACATCATGGATTGGAGCTGGGGTAAGATCTACGCCGTACACCTCAAAGCGCAAGGAGCCAGCTATGCCGGTACCAAGGAAGACTTCATCCTCGGCGCGCCGCTGCCCGTCACCGACATGGTCATCCACCCCGGCGACGGCGCGATGTATTTCGCCATCGGCGGCCGCAAGGTGCAGTCGGGTCTCTACCGCGTGACCTATGTCGGTAAGGAATCGACCGATGCCGTGAAGCCGCAACCTGAAGCCCCGTCGGCGGAAGTCATCGCCCGCAAGGCTCTCGAGCAATTCCACGGCAAGCAGGACCCCAAGGCCGCGGATGTCGCCTGGCCGCACCTCGCTTCGTCCGATCGCTGGCTGCGCTCCGCCGCCCGCGTCGTCCTTGAACACCAGCCCGCCGCCGGCTGGGCTGAGCGCGCCTTCGCCGAGAAGGACGCCACCGCCCGCCTCGAAGCCCTGCTCGCCCTCGCGCGTCAATCGGCACCCTGCCCTTACCAAACCCAACGTGCCACCAAGCCTGACCCGCGTACCGGTATCGCGCCAACCACCGCTGAACCGACGGCCGCCCAGGCCGCCCTGCGCGACCGCCTGCTCGCCACGCTGCGCGGCATGGATTTCGCCCAGCTGACCAAGAGCCAGAAGCTCACGCATGCGCGCCTCGCCCAGATTATCCTGCACCGCTACGGCAAGCCGGACGCCGCCGGGATCGCCTCGGTGACCGCGCAATATGACGCCGCATACCCCTCGGCCGACTTCGAGCTCAACTGGATCCTCACCGAGACCCTCTCTTTCCTGCAGGCTCCGACGCTCGCCGCCAAGGGCATGGCCCTCATCGCCGATGCTGGCAGCCAGGAGCCCGAGATGGAGTTCATGCGCAGCCTGCGCATGCTCAAGACTGGATGGACGCCTGCCCTGCGCGAAGCCCAGCTCAACTGGTTCGTCAAGGCCGCCAGCTACCGCGGCGGTTCGAGCTTCGTCAAGTTCATCGAGTTCATCCGCAACGACTCCCTCGCCACCTTCACGCCCGAGGAGCTAGCCCGCCATGAGAAGCTGGTCACCCTGGCCAAGAATCCGCCCGTCAAGTCGGCATATGAGAACGTCGGCGCCATCTTCGCTGGCCGCACGCCCAAGAATTGGACGCTCGAAGAGCTCAGCGCCGCCGCGAGCACCGGCATGAAGGGACGTAACTTCGAGAACGGCCGCAAGATGTTCGGTGCAGCGGCCTGCTTCGCGTGCCACCGTTACGGTAACGCCGGCGGCATGAACGGCCCCGACCTCACCGGCGCCGGTGGCCGCTATAGCCCGCATGACCTCCTCGACCAGATCATCAACCCCAGCAAGGAGATCAACGAGCAGTTCGCCCCCATCGTCGTCTCCAAGGCCGACGGCACCACCGTCACTGGCGTCATCGTGAACCTCAACGGCGACACCGTGCAGATCAACACCGACCTCTCCGACCCCGACCAGCGCGTCGGCTTCGACCGCAAGCAGGTCAAGAGCATCGAAGTCTCCAAAGTCTCGCCCATGCCGCCCATGTTGCTGAGCATGCTGACCAAGGAAGAAATCCTCGACCTCCTCGCCTTCACCCTCAGCGGCGGCGACAAGGAGAATCCCGCGTTCAAGAAGTAAGCGCGACCGCAGGTCGCAAGGGGGCACGTGGGCACGGTGACACGTGGACACGGGGAGATACAAATCAGAGGCTCCGAGGCCCAGAGGCCCGGAGGACCAGAAGGAAAAGTCAAAGGAGACCGGTGGCCGAAAGGTTGCCGGCCTTTTTGTTTTCTGGGGTGAAACGTCTCGGGTGGCGGGTGGCAGGCTTAGCTAATCCCGCATCATCTATCCTTTATCCCTGCCAGTTATCATCCATCTTGAGTGCACCCCCATGCGCCTCGCCCTCGTCCTTCTCTCCCTGTTCGTCGCGCTGACCGCGGGCGCCCAGGAAAAAACCGCCAAGAAGAAAACGGGTGGCTACCCGCCCGTCATCGAAGGCACCAAGTCCGAGACCTATCGCAAGGTTGGCGACACCGAGCTCAAGGTCTGGATCTTCGAGCCCGCGCAGAAGTCCGCCAAGCCGCTCCCCGCGATTGTCTTCTTCTTCGGCGGCGGCTGGACCGGCGGATCTCCCACCCAGTTCGAACCGCAGAGCCGCCACCTCGCCGCGCGCGGCATGATTGCCATCGTCGCCGACTATCGCGTCAAGACGCGTCAGGACGCCA
>JBIILC010000014.1:0-32630 GCA_044232865.1 Opitutales bacterium
ATCAGGATTGGCAACGACTTCGAGGTCGTCCGTAAGGTCCTCGAATCTGAAGCCGGTTTTGGTCGCTAAGGCTTACTTCGACGAGCTGTCGGGATTCGGCTTGGCTGCGGTCTTCTTGACCGAGGCGGTCTTTTCGGCGGGCGCCTGTTCGATGACAATGATGCAGCCCGAGAGGGTGAGGCTGGCGAGGGCGAGCGTGGCGATGAGGGCGTTCTTCATATCGGGGAGCATGGGGTGCGGACTGGCTGGGTAAATCCGCAAAACAGAAAGGCCGCCCGGAGGCGGCCTTCGCGGAAGGCTAAGACGCCGCTTACTCCGTGTCAGACACCGCGAACGTGACGTTCGAGATGTTCGCCTTGGCAAGGCAATCGAGGACGTTGATCACGCGTTCGTAGCGGGCGTTCTCTTCGGCTTGGACCGTGATGAGGAGCTTCGTCTTGGACTGCTCGGCAGCCTGGCCCATCTGCTTCATCTGGTTATAGAGGTTCTCGAGGAGCTTGTCGCCGGACGTACCGACCGGGTCTTCATTAAGGGTGATTTCTCCACTCTCGCTGATGCCGATGGTGACTTCATCGGGAAGCTCGGTCTCTTTGGAGGTCTCGGCATTGCCGGGGAGGGTGGTCTTCAGCTCGTGTTCGACCTTCACAGCGCCGGCCATGACCATGAAGAAGAGCATGATCACGAAGACCACGTCGATCATGGGAGCAATCTGGAAGCCGGGATTAGAATCGGCCTGTTCGGGGGCTTGTTTCATGACTTATTCTTCTTTGTTGAGTCCCGAGAAGGCGATGTTGTCGATGCCGGCTTCGGCACCCCATTCGAGGGCCTTAGAGATGTACTTCGCGTGGCATTCCTTGTCGGCGCGGATCAGGAGGCGATACTTCTCGTTCGTGCCCTTGCGGTCGGAGAGTTCTTTCGCGATACCTTCCTTGTCGTTCGGATCGATCTCGCGGTCGTCGATCTTGTACTTAGCCTGTCCCGTGGTCTTATCCCACGAGATATTGATGAGTCCCGCCGCCGCCTTGTCGTCTCGCTTCACGCCATTGGAGGCGACCGGGAGGGAGATGTTCTTGTCCACCTTCAGCACCTGCGCCGAAGTGATGGACATGAAGAAGATTAGTAGCACCAAGAGCACGTCAATCATCGGCGCGACCTGAAACTCTGGTTCCCCTTCTCCGCCTCCTCCTCCGCCTGCCATGGCTGTCTTGTTTGGTTAGGGGTGGAAAGGGCTTACGACTGGACGTTCGAGGACGTGTTCCAATCGGGCTTGGCGGCGTAGATCTCTTCGTCGCCGACCTTACGGCCTTCGATTTCTTCGTAGGGGAAGGCGCGGAACAGGCCGGTCACGATTTCCGTGATGTCGTGGATGCCCTTGTTGATGCGGTTCGCCAGGAGGTAGTAGGAGATGAAGGCCGGAATCGCGATGAAGAGGCCCGAGGCGGTCGCCACGAGCACTTCGCCGATAGCGCCGGAGAGCTTGGAGGGGTCGCCCACACCGGAGGTGCCGAGGGTTTCGAACGCGCTCATCATGCCGGTCACGGTGCCGACCAGGCCGATCATCGGGGTGCAAACGCCGATCACGGAGAGGTAGGAGGAACGGCCTTTGAGCTCGGCTTGGACTCGGGTGATCTCGGAGATGATGGCTTCTTCGGTCATCGTCTTGCCATCCGGGGTGAAGGCGACGCCAGCGCGGACGACGTCAGCGAGCGGGGAGCCGGCGGACTTGGCGAAGGCGTAGGCGCCGACGTAGTCACCCTTTTTAAAGAGCTCGCGGAGTTGAGTGACATGGTCGACCGGGTAGAGTTTGCCAGCGCTCGTGCGCATGTAGCCGTCGACAATAAACCAGATCATCGCCACGGAGCAGGCCGTGATCGGGTACATGACCCAGCCGCCCTCAATGAAGAGGTCCATGAGGGTCTTACTACTGTGGGCGCCGGCCGCGGCTTCCTGGGCCGAGGCAGCGATGGTCATCAGGCCGAGGAGGACGGCGCTGAAGGAGGTATTACGGAGGTTCATCTTCATGATGATGGGGTGTAGGTTGTTTTTAGGTTAGGTTTTGGAAAGGGGCAAGGACTCACTTGTTGCGTTCGACCTTCTCTTCGGCAGCGAGCTTGGGCTTGGCCATGATGACGCCATCCGGCAGGGGGCCGCCGGCGGCGATCTTCTTCTGGTCGGCCTCGGCTTTGGCGCGTTCTTCCTTGGGAAGCATCTTCTTGGCCTCTTCGGCTTCTTTGGAGACCGGGTAGGAGACGATGATGTCGTAGAGGTAGCGATTAGCGACGGTCTCGAGCTTCTGGTCGCGAAGGGCGGGGCTGTCCATGCCACGGAACGACCGGGCGGCACCCAGCATAGCCTTCGGGACGATTTCGGACTCGGAGCCGAAGAAGACCGGCACGCGGAGGTAGGTGGTCATCGCGGCCTCGTACTTCTTGGAGGCGAAGAGAGAATTACCCTTTACGAGGTGGAGGCGGGCTTGGAGTTCGGCGGTATCCACCTTGGTCATGAGTTCGGTGGATTCTTTGACAACCGCTTCGTGGTCTCCCTTGCGGGCGCGCTGCATCAAACGGGCGAGCTGAATCTGGGTGGCGACTTCGGGAAGCTTAGCGGCTTCCTCCTTTTCGAAGGCGGTGAGGAATGATTCCGTGGCGGCGTCGTTCTCGAGGCGGTCGAGAGCGTCGAGCTTGACGATGGACGCACGGACCCACCAGGAGCCGGGGACGTTCTTAATCGGTTCGAAGAACTTGAGCACGGCTTCAACGTTGTCGAGGGCCTTGGCTGGTTCGCCGCGGCTGACGTTGGCCTGGGCGTCCGTGAGGCGGGAGGGCATCGGCCAAATCACTTCGGTGACTTCGGATAGCTTGCGGGTGAGGGTCACCTCGATACCGCCGGAATTGCTGACGCGGACAATCTCTCCCTTGATGACGTTGATTGTACCTTTCTTGGTATCGACGATTGGCTTCGGCGGGATGGAACTGTCCATCTTGAACGGGTCGTTGATCTCCCAGCGTTCGCCCTTGAAGACGAAGGTCTGGGCCGGCGACGAGGCGGCGGCGAGGAGCGCGAGGGTGGGGAGGAAGAAGGAGAGGCGCATGATGATCAGAGTCCGAGGAGGAAGGATTTGGCTTCTTGGGCTTCGCGGGTGTCCTTGATGCGGTCCTTCTCGAGCATTTCCTTGAGGAGCACCTTGGCGGCATCCTTCTGGCCGAGCTCCGTGGCAAGGATCTTCGCGTTGGAGAAATAGGACTTCGCGGCCCAGACCTCGTATTTCTTCCAGGTCATGTGGCAGCGACGGTAGTAGGCGATGGAGCGGGCGTAGCCGTCCTTGGCGTCGGCGGGCTCGTTGTTGACGAGGGAGTTGATTGTCACGGTCGACTTGCTTTCCACATTGTTGTCTACCTTGACGGTGAGCGTTGCGGTGAACTCACCAGCGGTTTCGTAAGTATGGGTGGGCGTCGGCTCGGTCGAAGTCGGGAGCTTATCTCCGAAGTCCCAGAGATAGGTCACTTTGCCCTTTTTCTCTGGCGTTGCCCCAGACGACGCGAATTTCACGGTCAAAGGCGCCGCCCCTGACGTGGGGGACGTACCTGTTAATTCTTTCGGCACATTGGCCAAGTCTGTCCCGTCCTTTGGTTTTTTGATGAGGCTTAGCTTCCCTTGCGCCATCTGGATGGCGTTTCGTTCATGGATTAGGCCAAGCCAGTAGAGCGAAGCGGCGGTCTTCTCGCCGCGCCATTCCTTGGTGCGAATGATCTCGTCGAAGGCCTGGAAGGCCTCCTCCAGTCTCGAGAGCTCGGTAAGGGCGCGGGCCCGCGTGAAGCGGAGGTCGAGTTCCTTCGACATCAAGATGTTGTTGTCGATGGCCTCGTTGCAGAGCGAGAGGGCTTCGGCATACTTTTTATTGGCGAAGGCGATATCCGCCAGGCCGGCGAAACCATAGTCGGCGTATTCTGAGGAGCGGGAATGCTCGAGGATGTAACTGAAATAATCGGCGGCCTTCTTTGGGTCGCCTTTCGCGAGGAGGCTGTCGCCGACGAGTCCAAGGATCGTCGGGTTGAGTTCCTCGGCCTTGTAGTTGGCGGCAATCTTGGCGAAGTTGGCGGCGGTCTTCTCCGGTTCGCGGGTGAAGACTGCGAGCTGTCCGAGGGCGAAGAAGCCCCGGGCCTGGGCGACGAGGGAATTGCGGTGATCTTCAAGGCGGAGCAGCTTGACCATCTCTTTTTCGGCATCCTCGCTGGTGTAGGCGCCGGGCTCGGGCTTGGCCCCCGGCTTCACACGCTTGACCTTGCGAGCGATTTTCTCGGCGAGGAAGACGATGAGCTTCTCGGTGCCTTCCTGGGTGCGGTCGTTAATGGATTCGGAGACGGCGTCGGACAGGATCTTGAGCGCACGCTTCTTCTGCTCGGCGATGGAGACCTGGCGCTTGGCCTCGACCTTGGCGAGTTCGCCCTCGAGTTCGGTGGAGAGCTTGCGGACAGACACCTTGGCAACGTCGATTTCGGGTTGGGTGACACCCTGCTTGCGCTCGAGTGTGTCGACGGCCTTACGGGCGTCGGCGAGTTGGGAGCTGAACTTTTTGCGGACCGTTTCGGATTCGGCGGCGAACTCGGGCATATCGCCCATGCGCTCGGTAGAGCGGATGACCTCGTAGAGGTAGGTCATCGCCTTGGGGTCGTTGTGGTTCCAGTCGAAGATTTCTCTAAACAGGTCGCGCATGCGCTTGTGTTCGCCGCGCCCTGGGAGGAGTTTGCGGAGTTCACCGAGGACGAATTCAAGGGCCTGCGGATTGGTGCGGGCGTTCTTGGCGGCGGCTTCGTAGGCGTCGATGGCCTTATTGGTGACGGCTTCCCTCTCTTTTTCTAGCTTAGTCTTGATCTCGACGAACTCGGCCTTTTTGGGAGTGTTGGCGTTGATGCGGACGTCTAAGTCAGCGGCCTTGACCTTCTTATCGATCTCGTCGGCGAGGGCGATGTTGGCGTCGCCGATGAGGGTGTGGACCTCGGGCACCTGCGCGATGACCTCATCGAGGTTGCTTTTCGCGTTATCCTTCAGCCAGTCTTCACAAAGTTTGAGGGTGCCGGGGATGTCGCGCGGAGTGGTGCCGAACTTGACGATGGCCTGACGGTAGCGGACGTCAGGGATGAACTGTCCTTTCGGGTATTCCAGCTCGTATTTATCGAAGTCGACCTTGGTCTCCTTGTACTTGCCTTGGAAGAACGAGCAGAGCGCATTCATGTAGAGCACCTGCGGGCGGACCGGGGAGCGCTCGTGCTTCTTCAGGAATTCCTCGAACGCTTTCTGGGCGGGCGCCCAGTCGACCTGGGAGAAGAGGCAGGCCGCGATACGGAAATCGATCTCTTCGATGACCTCGGGCGTCAGGGTCTTTACGTTAGCCTGGACCCACTTGTAGTGGGCGATAGCCTCGGGAAACTCTTCTCGCTCCTGGGAGATGTCGCCGAGGATCAGCGCGATGGCGGAGACCTGTTCATCTTTCGGGAACTTGGAGATGAACTCCTTACACTTAGCCTGGGCCTCATTGTCGCGGCCGATGCGGCGCAGCGCGAGGATGTGGTAGTAGTAGGCGCCGGAGATGCGACTAAAGCCGGGGCTATTTTCGAAGATGTCGAGGAAGGCCACGTGGGCCTCCCAAGGGCGCTTCAGCTCGAGAAGGCAGAGACCGATGCGGTAGGAGATGAACGCGTCGTAGTCCTTGTTGGCGTTGAACTCTTCCTGGATCTTCTTGAACTGCGCGACCTCTTGCTTGGTCTTCTCGAGGTTGGCGGCCTGTTCGGGGCTCGGCTTGGGGAAGTTCTTGGTCAGCGTGTCGACTTCCGTCTGCTTGGCCTCGATGGCGCGACCGAAGGAGCTGCTGAGGTTAGCGCGACGCAGCGTCCCTTGGTAATTCGTGAGGGCCTGACGGTAGAAGTCGGCGCGGAAATTCTCGTCGGCGGCCGTTTCGGCGGCGGAGAAGCGAGCGTCGCCGATCTCGAGGCGCTGGAAGTTGGAGCGGACGACTTCGACGGGCGAGCCATTGCTCTTCGCGTCGATCTCGTTCTTCAGCTGGGACGCTTCCTTGGCCAGACCGAGCTTGGTGTACATGTCGACCAACTTGTAGGCCGCCTCACGGCGTTCCGGCGTGTTGATGCCATCGGCGGTCGCCTGCTTCAGCAGGGTCAGGGCCTGGGCGTAGGCGGCCTTCTTGACGTCCTCCGGCGAGCTCTTGGCGCGGTCGACGATGATCTGAGCGGAAAGGGTGTAGGCATTGACGCGCTCTTCAGGGCGGGCGAGCGCGTTGATGCGAATCTTTTCGAGGCGGGCGAGTGCGAGCTCCCATTTACCCTGCTTGGAAAAGGCTTCGATGAGCAGAAGTTCGGCGGTGCCGCGGCGGTTATCGGTATCGGAGAGGAAGTCTTCCGTGCCCTTGGGGAACTTATCGAGGAAGGCGGCCAGCTCGGCTTCCGCGCGCGGCCAATCCTTGATGAAGAAATGACAGAGGGATTTCTGGAAGGAGACGACGGCCTTGAGCTTTGGTTCGACGTCAACGGCTTTGGCGTCGAGATCCTCGAACAGTGCGAGGGCCTCGCGGTACTTCTTTTCTTCGAGGTTCTTGATGGCATCCTTGTAGAGGAGGGACAGCGGGTCCTCCTGTGGCTTCTGGGCGGTTGGCAGAGGGCGAGCCTGCGCCTTCAAGTCGCCGGTGACGGGGGTCAGGGCAATGAGGACGGCGAGCAGGGTGGCCTTGGCCAATTTATAGGTGCGGGACTCTTTGATAAGCATCGGTTGAGGGGAGCGTTTAGCTCCGCATCGGGGGTATGAAGAATTAGCCCAGCAGCCCGCAGATTGCCAAGCAATAAGCCCCTTTTGAAAGACATTCGTTCGGGGGGGTGTGCCCCAGGGGTGGCCCCTGTGAATAACTCAGCCTCCGGGCTTCATGCCCGTCGCCAGAATGGTCTCGAAACAAGGCTCTTTGACTTCTTTGGCGACGACCCGCACCTCGGATTGGCGGAAACCAGCCTCCTCGATCCAGTCATGGAGTTCGTTTTCTTTGAAACCAAGCCAGCGGTCAGCGTAAAGTTCTCTGGCTTTCTCGAAACGATGGGCGCGGAGGTCGAGGATGAGTAAGCGGCCGCCGGGCTTGAGGATGCGGAAGGCTTCCGACAGCGCCAGTCGCGGGTTCTCGGCGTGGTGCAGGGCTTGGCTGAGCAAGGCGAGGTCGATACTCCGGTCAGGCAGGGGGACTTTCTCGATGTTACCGAGGATGTAGGTCAGGTTCCGGAGGTGCTCCTTCTTGGCCAAAGCGCGGCCGACCTGGACCATCCGGGGGGAGTTATCGACACAGTGGACGCTCTCGGCTTGGCGGGCCAGCAGGCGGGAGAGCGTGCCGTCGCCGGCACCTAGGTCAGCAATCCGCACGCGAGGGGTGAGAAGGAAGAGCATCTGCCCGATCGCTTCCCATGACCGGCCAGGGCAGTAGTTGCGGCCGAGACGGTCGGCGACGAGGTTGAAGTGCTGCTCGGCTTTCTGGCGTCGCTTCTCGATGATGCGTTGCAGGGAGCGCTGGTCCGCGGCGGACTTAGGCTCACGCGCGCTGGCGGCGAGGGCGGCGTCGACGATGCCGGCGACGCTCACCGGCAGGTCGCGGGCGAGCGAGTAGAACGACTTCTTGCCATCGCGGCGGTCGTTCACGAGCTGAGCCTTGCGCAGTAGGGCGAGGTGGGTCGAGATACGCGACTGAGGGAGCCCGAGGATTTCTTGGAGTTCACCGACCGCCAGCTCGCCTCGGTGCAACAGATGAAGGATGCGGGACCGGGTCGGGTCGGCCAGGAGGCGCAGGGTTTCCCAAGGGTCGGACATGCGGGCAGGTTGGGGTGCGCCGGGGTCCGTGTCAAAAGAGGAAGCCCCGTTTCCGGGGCTTCGTCAGCAGGCCATTCGGCGGGGGCTTAGCGCTTATCCACCCAGCGGGTAATGCGGACGACGGTCCAGTTCTCGGCCTTGCCGTTGATGTTCGTCGTGAAGGTCTCACCCGTCTTGTGGTTGAGGAACTGCTTAGCCAGCGGCGAGATGTAGGAGAGGATATTCTTCTCCGGTTCGCCGTCCCAGGCGCCGAGCAGGTCATAGGCGATCTCGGCCTGGTCGGAGCCGCGGCGGAAGACCACGCTGGAGCCGACGCTGATGGTGTCCGTGTTGGCTTCCTTGAAGTCGGTGACCTTGGCCTTCTTGAGGATGCCGTCGAGCTCGGCGCGGCGGGCGGCGAGGGTGTCATGGTCCTGACGGGCCATCTTGTATTCGGAATTTTCCTTCAAGTCGCCATGTTCCTTGGCGATCTGGATGGCTTCCTTGACCGCGGGGAGGCGCACCTTGACGATGTCCTCGAGCTCACGCTCCTTTTCCTCCTTGGAGGCCTTGGAGACGAGGAGTTCCTTTTCCTCGGCTTCGGAACCGGAATGCTTGGACTTGGCGAGGCGCTGGACGTGCGGCTCGATCTTGGCGAGGCGCGAGAGGAGGGCCTTCTTGGTCATCTCGTCGAAGCCCTGGCTGCTCATCATCGTGCGGGTGAGGTCGAAGATGGTCTCGCTGTCGGCCTTCTTGCCGTCGGCGGGGATCAAGATGTTGGCGATGAGCTCCTTGTCCTTGATGAGTTCGTTGGCGAGCGGGATACGGGCCGTGGAGTTGGACTCGAGGGACTCGGTGTCGATTGAAGAAAGGATGGCGCCGAGCAACGAGGGGGTGATCAGGCGACCGACGATATCGGCGTACTTCTTCGACTCGCGATTCTTGATGACCCAGATGATGACCGGAGCGCGGAGTTCGCGGGTCTCGAGCCACTGAGCGAAGCGGGCGGAGACGGTGGCGGCGAGTTCTTGGTCGCAGAGGTAGGCAATCGATTCGGAGACGAGCTTGGCGGAGCCGCTCTTCGTACCGCCGATATCGCGATTGCGGAGTAGGTCGAAGGCGCGTTCGGACCAGTTGTCACCGTGATGCGCCCGGACGAGGTCGAGTAGGCTGCGGATCTTCTCGGTGGTGTGAGGGATGTTCAGCGCCACGAAGGCGAGATCGCTTTCAGAGCAGAGGGCGATGATTTCCGAGGCCGTCGGGCTGACGGTCTCGACGTTCTCGACGGCGGAGCGGAAGAATTTATCGCGGTTCCAGATGCCTCCGAGGATGGCGGGAAGGTTGTCGCGCTTGCGGGCGGTCTCGAGCTTCTTGATTTCCTTGGCGAGGTCCGCGGAGACCTTTTCGAGGTTGGCAGCGTTGGCGGCCGAGCGGGTCTCCGAGGAGGCGCTGCCGGCGAGCTCTTCGAGGAGCACGAGCTTACGTTCGAAATTGGGGGCGCTTTCGTACTGGGCGAAAAGGTCCTCGCCGAGGTCCTTGGGGGCTTCGAGCAGGGCGTACAGGCCGCCTTTACGCTCGGGGACGAGGATGGCGCGGTCCTTGCGGAGGGCGGCGCGAGCCTTGGTCCACCAGGCTTTGAAGGAGGTGGCGCGATCCTTGCCGGCTGGCAGGGAGGCGAAATAGACGCGATCGAGGTTGGCCTCGAGGGCGTAGGAAGTGCATTCGCCAGTAGGGTATTCGGCGAGGAGGGCCTTCACGACGCCGGCAGGGTCGTTGGCGACCATGTTGGCGACCTCGGCTTTGGTGGTGTCGCCGTAGGCCTTAGCCACGACGCCGTTGGGATTGATGACCTCGATCTTGCCGAGGAAGAAGGCGGCATCCATGGCGTGGGCCTTCTTGTTCTGTTCGGGGAAATCGACGGTGAGGCGCTTGGTGGCTTCGTCGTAGGCGCGGATGACGCCGATACCCCAGGCTTGGTGGAGGCAGAAGGCCGGCTGACCCGTGGCTACCAAGTCGATGGCGGCCTGCAGGGAGTTGATTTTACCACCTTGTGGGTTGTGGGCCTTGTTGCTCATTGCAAAAGTGGGTTTTGGGGATAACAATTCTCACTTGCAAGCAGGAAGGCGGGGGGCTTTGGGGTCTATGCCTCGACAGCCCTCCTGGCCTGCGTCCCACATGGCCTTTAAGCCCGAAAAACCCTCAATCCACGGCGAAACTCCCGAGACCCTCGGCGAGCGATTAGTCGCGGACGGCCATCCTCGCTACCGGGCCGGTCAGGTCTTCGAATGGCTCTACCCCCGCCGGGCCGAGACCCCGGAGGCGATGACCAACCTTCCCGCCAACCTCCGGACCTGGCTTTCGGCCAATTATGATTTCGAGGCGACCAGCCTGGTCCAGCGGAAGGCCTCTTCCGACGTCACCCAGAAAATCCTTCAACGCCTCCGAGACGGTTCCCTCATCGAGACCGTCATTATCCGGGCCCCGATGGAGGGGGTGGGGCAAGAGAAGTCCCGCCGGACGATCTGCATCTCGACCCAGGTCGGCTGCGCCTATGGGTGCAAATTCTGCGCCTCGGGCCTCGATGGCTGGAAGCGCGACCTTTCAATCGGTGAAATCGTCTCCCAGCTCGTCCAAGTCTGCCGCATTGAAGACAAGACCGACCCCGCCCGCGCCGCCGAAGGGCTGGCGTCCTTCGACAACATCGTGGTGATGGGGATGGGTGAGCCGCTGGCCAACTACGAGAACCTGATGTCCGCGCTCCGCATCGTGAACGCGCCCTGGGGCTTCGGCTTCGGCGCCCGCCGTGTCACGATTTCCACTTCGGGCGTCGTCCCCAAAATCCTCAAGCTCGCCGAGGAGCCGCTGGGCTTCCGCCTTGCCATCAGTCTGCACGGCGCGACCAACGAGGTTCGTAATCAGATTATGCCGGTGAATAAGAAGTTCCCGCTCGAGGAACTCATCCCCGCGGCGAAGGCCTTCGCCCGCAAGCATGGCCGGATGCTGACCTTGGAATTCATCCTGATCGAAGACATCAACGACTCGCTCGATCAGGCCAAGCGACTCGCCGTCATCGCCCGGGAACTGCACGCGCACGTGAATCTCATTCCGTACAATAAGGTCGAAGGCCTACCGTGGGTGCGGCCATCTCTGACGCGCCAAGACCGCTTCGTGAAGGAACTCCGCGGGCTCGGCGTGACGGCGACCCTCCGTCGCGAGAAGGGGCACGACATCGACGCGGCCTGCGGTCAGTTGCGCCTCCAGACGGAGAAGGCGCAGGGCGCAATCCCGCCGCCCGCGGCGGCTTAGGCTGTCAGCGCGGCCGCGAAGGCCTTGCGGTCCGGTGCCTTGAAGAAGGCGGTGCCGGCGACGAATGTGTCTGCGCCCGCTTCGCGGCAGCGCTGGCCAGTCTCGATATTGATACCGCCGTCGACCTCGAGGCGGAAGTTGGCTCCGCGCTTCGCGCGTTCGGCGGCGAGGATGCGGATGCTATCGAGGACGGAAGGGATGAAGGATTGTCCGCCGAAGCCGGGGAAGACCGTCATGCAGAGCACGAGGTCGACGGAGTCGAGGTAAGGAAGCAGGCGGCGCGGGTCGGCGTCGGGGTTCATCGCGATACCGGCGGAAAGTCCCGCGGCCTTGATCGCGGCAATAGTCTTGGCGACGTCATGGTCGGCCTCGACGTGCACCGTGAGACGTTCGGCTCCGGCCCGGGCGAAGGCCTCGACGTAGCGGTCGGGATGGCTGAGCATCAGATGCACATCGAAGTGCAGTTTTGTCAGCGGACGCAGGTCCGCGACGACCTGCGGACCGAAGCTGATGTTGGGCACGAAGTGCCCGTCCATGATATCGATATGCAGCCAGGTTAGGCCGGCTTCCTCCACCGTGCGGACGCCCTGCGCGAACGCGCCGTGATTCGCGGCGAGCAAGGAAGGGGCGACGACGGCGGGGTTCATCCTTACCAGGCGGTGGTGGCGGCTTCGCGGATCTGCGAGGCAATATCGCCGAAGAGCGTCGGTCCGAGGCTAAGTTCCTCGGCGGCGGGATCGCCGGAGACCTGCAGTGTCGCGATGGAGCGGAAGAGGCGGTCCTTGAAGAGCACGCGCTTGCCTCCGTCGGTCGTCAGGGTGCAACGCACCTCGAAACTCACGCGGTAGCTCGTAAAGGCGTACGCGTCGCCAGTCTTGGTGGTAAAACCATCGCGCTGATACCGCGTGACTTCGGCCTCAAGGCGGGCTTCGCCGGGGCCGACCTTCACGCGCGGATCGCCCGCGAGGGCTTCGATAATCTTGCTGTGCAGCACCGCGTGGGTGCCCGTACGCGCCGTGGAATTGCGGATCGGCGCGACTTCGATGTTGCGGAAAGCGGGCTTGGGTCCGCCGAGGTGGTAGGCGGAGCAACCGACGAGCAGGGAGGCCGCGAGCAACCCGAGGAGGCGCTTCATCGACGGTCTCCTCCCGTGGCGGGCTTCGGCTCTTCCTTCTTGAATCCGAGCGTATCAAGATCTCCGCCGACGACCTGCGGTTTGGCTTCAGCGGCGGGGCGCGGACGCGGAACGGTGCCGAGCAGTCGATCGGCGAAGCTCTTCGGCGGATTCGGGTCCTTCTGGATGCGGGCGAGGAGTTCTTCGGCTTCCGTGGAGGCGGCCGATTCCGGCGCGATGTTGCGGCAAGCGTTAGCCATCAACTTAGCGGCTTCCGGATTATTGCGGTCGAAAAAGTAGAACTTGGCGAGATTCAGGCGGGCGCGGGCGGCGCGGTCGCGTAGAAGGGCGATCTGTTCAATGGCCTGCTTGGCTCGCGGGTCGTTGGGGAACTGGTCGGCCAGCGTGCGCCAGTGGTCGGCGGCTTCGATGGTGGTAGCCTGGTCCCAGGCCGGCCCGAGTGATTCCTTGGAGCGCATCGTGGCGAGCATCTCGAGGCCTTCGGCGGCGAACTTGGAGGCGGGGTAATCGCTGACGAGACGTTCGAGAGCTTCGATCGTCTTGGCATCATTGCCGCCATCCAGACCTAGGCGGGCCGTGCGGATGAGGCATTCGTCGGCGTACGGGCCATTAGGCGCGAGGCGAAGGGTCTTCTGCCAGAGAGCAATCGCGCCTTGGGGGTCGCGGAACCAAGGGAACCAGCCACCCAGCTTGCGGCGTTCGCCAGCGGCGAGACGGTTCGCGATCTCGAACTGCAGCTTCACGGCTTCGCCGAAATTGGCGAAGCTCGAGTGGCGCGCGTAGAGGTCGTCGATCAGTTCGGTGGCGGTCTCGAATTCATGGCGCGCGGCATGCAGGCGGGCGCGTTCGAGAATGGAGACGGCCTCGGCTTCGGTGCCGGCATTGGCTTCGCCGATGACGGACCATTCCTTGATGGCGCTCCCTTCGTTGCCGCTGGCGGCGGTCTGGGACGCGTGGGTCATTGCGAGCAGCACGATGGGCAGGCGGTCAGCGGGGGTGACGTCGTTCGTCGACCCGGGCTTGACGCGCCACTCGCCCTCGAAAAGGACGTATTCGGCTTGAGCGATGGGGCCGAGCAGGAGCGCGACGGCGAGGAGGGGTTTAGCGAGGTGGTTCATGCCAGCGGAGAAGGGTTGCGCCCCAGGTGAGACCGGCGCCGAAGGCGACGATGAGGACGAGGTCGCCGTGCTTGATCTTGCCGTCTGTCCAGGCTTCTTCAAGCGCAAGCGGAATTGAGGCCGCCGACGTGTTGCCGTAGCGCTCGAGGTTCGAGGGGAAGCGGTCCATGCCCACGTTGAGCTGGCTCGCGACGGCTTCCAGGATACGGCTGTTCGCTTGGTGCGGGATGAACCACGCAACCTGCTCCGACGTCACGCCGCACTGGGCGAGGACGCGTTCACAGGATTCCGCCATCACGCGCACGGCGTGGCGGAAGACTTCCTTGCCGTTCATCCGCAGGAAATGCTTGCCGTCGCGCAGGGAGTCGGCGGTCGCGGGGGCCGCGGAGCCTCCGCCGGCGCAATGCAGGAGTTCGGCGTTATTACCGTCGGCGCCGAGGAGGTTGCCGAGCAAGCCTACATTCTTTTCTGGGGTGGTCTCGAGCAGGACGGCGCCGGCGCCGTCGCCGAAGAGCACGCAGGTCGTCCGGTCCGACCAATCCACGACGCTGGAAAGTTTCTCGGAGCCGATGACCAGGGTGCGGCGATAGGCCCCTGAGCGCATCATGTCTTTGGCGACCTGGAGGGCATAGACGAAGCCGGAGCAGGCAGCGGAGACGTCGAAGCAGGGGATGTCGCGGCGGAGGCCGAGCTTGGCCTGAAGGAGGCAGGCCGTGGACGGGAAGGGAACGTCCGGCGTCATCGTGGCGACGATGAGCAGGTCGACGTCGGCGGGGGTCAGGCCGGCGCGTTCGAGGGCCTTGGCGGCGGCCTTGGCGCCCATGTCTGAAGGGTTCTCGCCTGGAGCGGCGATGCGGCGTTCGGCGATACCGGAGCGGGTCTTGATCCACTCGTCGGAGGTGTCCACCATCTTGGACAGTTCGGCATTGGTGAGCTTGCGTTCTGGAGTGTGGACCCCGATGGCCCGAATGAAGACTGAAAGCTCAGCGCTGCTCATCGATGCGTGAGAAAAGACCCCTTGGGCGGGGAAGGGAACACTAAAACCTCAGGCTTCCTCCGGGGTGGAGGAAATCACCGCATTCGCCTCCGCCAGCGAGGTCAGCATACGGTGTCCGGCACCGTGGCCAAGGGCTTCTAGGCCTAGGCGGATGGCGCTGGCGATGCTCTGACGGTTGCTCGAGCCGTGGGCTTTCATGACGAGCCCGGTGAGGCCGAGTAATGGCGCTCCACCGTAACGTTCTGGCTTCAACTTACCTTTGAGGTCGCGCAGGAGGGGAAACATGGCGATGCCCCCGGCCAGGTAGACCGGATTGCTCTTCACCTTGCTGCCGACCATGTCGCGGACCATGTAAACGAGGCCTTCCAGGGTCTTGAGAATCACGTTGCCTGTGAAGCCGTCGGTCACGACGACATCGCAAGCGTCGCCAAAGACATCGAAACCTTCGACGGGGCCGACGTAATTAATGCGATCTCCCATGGCCTTTAGGAGAGAGTGGGTGCGATTGATGCGCGGTCCGCCTTTACCTTCTTCGGTGCCGACCGAGAGGAGGCCGATGCGTGGGCTGATGATGCCGAGGGCGCTTTGGGCGTAGATGGAGCCGAGGACGGCGTTATGCACCATCTGGGCGGGTGTGGCCTCGGGGTTGGCACCCACGTCGAGCATGACGAAATGGCCTTCACGGCGCGGCATGATGGCGGCGAGGGCGGGGCGTTCGGCGCCTTCCATGGGACGTACTTTAATCGTTCCGGCGGCGACGAGGGCCTTGGTATTGCCGGTCGAGATGACGACGTCGACTTCGCCGGCCTTGAGCATCTCAAGGGCGACCACCATCGAAGAATCGCGTTTCGACTTGAGCACGGCCATCGGGGCGTCGTCCGGAGCCACGATGCTGGCGGCGTGGCGGAAGCTGACGCGGCTGTTCTTCAGCGCACGATGCTCGATTGCGAGCATGCGTAAATTATCTTCATGGCCAACGAGCACTAAGGCGTCGTCCGGTCCGATGATGCCTTCCTTAAAAGCGACGGCAGCCGCGGCCACGGCTTCCGAAGGCCCCATATCGCCACCCATGCAATCCAGGGCGATACGATGACCTTTCTTCAGAGGGGCGTCGCTCATGGGGTCGGGCTGGGCCCGGAGAGGATCTTAAGCTCCGGCGTCCAGCACCTGACGGCCGCGGTACTTGCCCGAGGTGGGGTCGACGCGGTGGGAGCGGCGGAGAGCGCCAGATTCGCCGTCTTTGACGAGTTTCGGGGCGCGGAACTGGTTGGCGGCACGACGGAGTCGGCTGCGGCGTTTGGACTGTTTACGTTTCGGATTGGCCATGGTTCTACGCTGGGATGAGGGTCGGTTCTACCCCTCCCGCCCCCTCGGTCAAGCCCCCTTTCCATTCCCTTGCGATTGTGGGCGGGTTTGTTTGGCTGGCCTTATGCCCGGCCATCCCGCCCTTTTCCTCGATCGTGACGGTAACCTTATCCGCGACCACCACCATACCTGCCGGGAGGAGCAGATTGAGCTGATTCCGGAGGTGAAGCCCGCCTTGGAGGCCTGCCTTCGCGCCGGCTACCGTCTCTTTGTGCTGACCAACCAGAGCGGCATCAATCGTGGCATCTTCACCTGGGCGCAATACGAGGCATGCAATCGACGTATGCTCGAGCTGCTCGCGTTGCCGGCTCCGGGCATCCTGGAAATTAAGGCGGCGCCGGAGCGGCCCGATGAACCTTCCCTTTACCGTAAGCCGAGTCCCCGTTTTATCTTGGAGAAGATCGCGGAACACGGACTGGATCCGGCGCGCTGTTGGATGACGGGCGACCGCGTCACGGACTGGGAGGCCGGGCTCAACGCCGGCATCCGTTCGTGCGCCATGCGCAGCGGCGCAGCCAAGCCCGAGGAGCTTTTGGAGGCCGCCCGCCGTGGTTTCGCGGTGCACGACGATTTCCCCGCTTTCGTACGCGCGGAACTGAAGCTGGCTTTCTAGACCAACAAAAAGGACGAACCGGTGGGTTCGTCCTTTGATCGCCTGGAGCGAGGAAATTAGGCCTTCGGCTTTTCCTTATCGCAGGGGCACTTGCCGTCCTTCTTCTCTTCGCCGGCAGCGGCCTTCGGCTTTTCCTTTTCGCAAGGGCAGCTGTCGTCCTTCTTCTTTTCTTCGGAGACGAGAGAGGCCTTAGGCTTTTCCTTTTCGGACGGGCAACCGTCGCACTTCTTCTTTTCTTCGGCGCCAACGAAGGCAGCGGAGAGGGCGAGAATACCGACAGTGAGGGTCAGGAGTTTGAGGAACTTGGAGTTCATGATGGAAGAGTATGGTTGGTGAATTCTAGCCCAAGTCAATCGGCCGGAGGTTATTCCAGTCAGTGAGTTTACCCTACTGGCCGATCGCGTTGCGGATGCGGACTATTTCGTCCAATGACTTCGTTAAACCACTGCCAGGCAACCAGTTGCTACCACTATTGACCTGATAAACGTGCTTATTTTTAACGCAGTCTAGGTCTCTGACTCCTGGGATTCGCCCCATTTCAGCGGCTTTTTCAGGGCTGGTCGTGATGAGGCTGTTCATTCCGGAATTTTGGACCCAAAGCACGACGTCCGGCTTCGCCGTGACAAGGAGCTCCCAGTCGAACTTCACCCAGGCGCCGCGCGACAGGGCGGATTGTAGCCCGGCTGCGGCCAAGGGTTCGGCCAGATAACTATCCGGGCCGGCCATAACTCCATCCCAGATAACGATAATCCTTCGCGCGGTTATCGCAGGACGATTTGAGAGAAGCGTGGCGATTTTCTTTGCGGCATCGGTGCGTCCAGTCGCTTCGCCCAGGAGAAGGATGTCCTTGCTGACGGCATCACGCGACTCTGGGTTCAGGACGAGCGTTCGCAGTCCGGCCTTCGCGCATTTCTCCGCCCAGAGCGGATTCGCCATGCGCGGAAGAATGACGAGATCTGGCTTCGTCCTGAGCAGGCGCTCGAGGTCAGGCATGAAGACGTCGGCATCGCGCGCGGCCGGATGATCTTTCGGGAGCGGACACCAGCGCGTGGTCATGACAATCTCAGTCGAGCAGCCGAGGTCGAGCAACGTCTGCGTCGCGCCTGGACTATAACTGGCAATACGATGTCCAGCCGCGCTCAGCGTCAGGCAGGTCGCGATCCAGAGGAGCAGCGGGCGCATCAGGCCGAAAGCAGGCGGGCGAGGCGCATCGCCGAATCGAAGCTGCCGCGGTCCGCCTTGCCTTGGCCGGCGATTTCGTAGGCGGTACCGTGGTCGGGGCTGGTGCGCACGTGCTTCAGCCCGAGACTCAGGTTTGCCGCAGTTGAGAAATCGACGGACTTCAAGGGCGCGAGGCCTTGGTCGTGGTAGATGGCGGCGACGGCGTCGAACTCGCCTTGAAGGTGACGGTGAAAGACCGTGTCGCCCGGCAGTGGGCCGCTGACCTCGTGCCCTTCGGCGCGCAAGGCTTCAACGGCCGGTCGGATAATGGTATCGTCTTCCTTGCCAAGCAGGCCGCCTTCGCCGGCGTGCGGATTTAGTCCGCAGACGGCGATGCGAGGCCGACGGTCACCGAGTTTTACGCGGAGCGAGATAAGCGCGAGGATTGTGCGACGGATGTCCGCGCCGGTGATGGCTTGCGATACCCCAGAGAGCGGGATGTGCCAGGTGACGAGTCCGACGGTCATCTTACCACCGGCGAAAGCCATCACGGGCTCTCCGCTCCAGCGCGATGCGAAGAATTCCGTCTGGCCAGGAAAGATATAGCCCACGCCGGCGAGGCCCTTCTTGTTCACCGGGCCAGTGACAACGGCGGCGAAGCGCGCGCCGGAGGCGCCGCGGGCCGCCATCTCCATCGCTTCAATCGCGATGAGCTGTCCAGCGTCGTCGGGTTTGCCGGGACGGGTGACGAAGTCTTTCGGCCCGACGGCGATGCCTTGGCCGAGCTGTGCGATCCAATCGGCCGGGCCGATGGGTACGACCGAGGAAGCCTGTTCGGGGTGCGCTTTCAGCCAGCTGGCGAAGAGTTCCGGGCCGACTCCAGCTGGATCTCCGCAGGTGACGGCGATGGGCAGTGTGCTCATTCGGGTGAGACGAAGCGGCCGCGCTTACCGCCGAGAAAGAAGTTAAGGAAATCACGCGCCTCCAGGGTCTGGTAGTCGCCTTCGCTCAGGGCTTTCTGCGCGAGTGTGGCGCAGGCGCCGTGGGTGGCGTAGACTGCGTGGTAGGCCTTCTTGATCTCCGCCACGGCCGGAGTCGGCACGGCGCGACGTCGCAGTCCGACGAGGTTGAGTCCGGAGATTAGGTTGCGACCGTGGGCCAGCGCGTTGGGCGGGACGTCCTCGGTGATGACGGCGTTACCTGAGACGAGCGCGCCGCCACCGATACGGCAGAATTGGTGCACCGCTACGCCGCCGCTAATGAAGGCCTTATCTCCGACGGATACATGGCCGCCGAGCATGCAACCGTTGGCGAGAATGACCTGATCGCCCAGCACGCAATCGTGGGCGACATGGCTGCCGGCCATAAGGAGCCCGTCCGTGCCAATGACGGTGCGTTCGCCGGCCTGGGTGGCGCGGTGGATTGTGACATGTTCGCGGATGACCGTGCGGTCGCCGACGCGCGTGCCGGAGTCCGTCGCGGGGTCGAAGGAAAGATCCTGCGGGTCGCCGCCGACGACGGCGAAGTGGTCGACGCGTACGCCGGCCCCGAGTTCAGTCCGTGCCTTCACGATGGCATGTGCCGCGATGCGGCAGCCGGGCCCGAGCGTCGCGCCGGCTTCGATGATTGCGAATGCGCCGACCTCGACGTCGGGGGCGAGTCGGGCGGAAGGGTGGACTTGGGCGGAAGGGTGAATCACTTCGGAGGAATGGCACCGCCGAACAGTTCAAGTTGGGCGGCTTTGACCATATCGTAGACGCGGAGCAGGCGGAGCAACTGCAACGTGTCGGATTTGGCGTAACTCTGGTTTGATTCGACCACTTGGACGAGGTTCTCGAGGATTGTCCGAAAGGTCAGCACATGGTCGACGCCGCTTTCGCGGAGCAGGGTGATGCTTTCGGAGCGCTGCGGTTCGGTGGCCGGGATACCCGGTAGCACGAGGATTTTCGCCATGGGCTGGCCCTCGGGCGATGTCAGATCGGCGAAGGCCTCCTTCGCAGCCTTGACGGCTTCCTCCCGGACGAACTCGAGGAGGTCACCCTTCTTGATCATCGTCGGGGTGATGGCCTTGGTCGTATGCCAGGCTTTCACCGCGACGACGGCGGCACCGATTTTCGGCAGGTCCGAGCTGAAAAGTTGGAAGGGGGCTTCGGCTCCGCGGAGCGGCGACGGATTGATCACCAGCAGGTCGCCTTCTTCATCGGCGCGTTTCCTGCGGGATTGGACGGCGTACTTGCGCGACTGACGCACGAAGAAACCATTCATCTCGAAATACTCGCGGACCAGACTGTCGTCGAAACCCGCCATTGGCCCCTAGGATGCGGGCGAGGGGGCGGTTTGGTCAACCCGCGATAAAAGACCTCAAAGGACGAAGCCGGCCGGAGCGATCGCCACGGTGAACTCACCCTTCAGTGAGCCCGCCTTGAGCGCTGGCACGAGTTCCGACAGGGCGGACGTGCGGATCGTCTCGTGCAGCTTGGTGAGTTCGCGGCCGACGCAGACGACCCGTTCGGGGCCAAGGATCTCTAGCATCTCATCCAGGAAGTCGCTGATGCGATGGCAGGATTCGTGGAGCACGACAGTCTCATCGGCCTCCTTGAGGCCTTCGAGGAAGCGGCGGCGGGCCGCGGATTTCGGCGGCAGGAAGCCGACGAAGCGGAACGCGTTGGTCGGGAGTCCAGAGGCAGAGAGCAGGGCCACGATCGCGCACGGGCCAGGCAAAGGGGTGACGGTTAGGCCGCGACGACGGCATTCGCGGGTGACGCGAAAGCCGGGGTCACTAATACCCGGCGTGCCAGCATCAGTGATCAGGGCAATCTTCGCACCGCCGGCAATCTTGTCGGCGATCAGGACGGCAGCGTCCTTCTCGTTGTGCTCATGGTAGGCGAGCATCGGTTTGGAGATCGCGAGGTGGCGAAGCAGGCCGCCGGTCACGCGCGTATCTTCACAGGCGACTAGGTCGCATTCCGCGATGGCCTCGCGGGCGCGGGCGGTGATGTCGCCGAGGTTACCCAACGGCGTAGCCACGACCCAGAGCCGTCCGGCCGGTCCCTGCGGACGGCCAGCGGCACCTGCGTCGGCGGGCGACATCAGCGTCGGTAGCCGGAACCCGGCGTCGATACGCCCGGGATGCCGCCCTGCCAACCGCTGGGCTGGGACAGAGGAAGCATGGAGTCAGCTGGCTTCTCGACAGTCTCGCAACCCGCCAAGCCTAGAAGGCAGGCAAACAGGGCGAAGGCGATGAGCGTGCGTCCGAGCATCAGTTGAGTAAGATCTTAGTGGAGGGAACGAGGGACACCGAGCTGGCCTTGGAGATGGCGCGGATGTCGAGTTCCTTGTCAGGCTGCAGCTGGCCGAAGGAGAGGACTCCCTTGACGGTCGAGATTTGCACCTTTCCCACCTTCTTACCGTCGATTTTCACGTCGAAGACGGCCTTTTCCTTGATGCCATTGGCTTCACCGACCGAGAAGGCGACGATGCCGGAGTCTGAGTCGAGAGCGAGGACGTTGGTCAGGATGCTTTCGGAAGCGGCTTCGACGGCGGCGACGGCAGGGGCCACGTCACCCGGCTTGGCGGGGTCGCCGAGAGGGTCGCTGGGGAAGCCGAAGGGGGTCGGGTTGTTATCCATCGCGCGGGAGACCTTGGCGTGGAGACCGCGGTATTTACCGCTGATGGTTTCGGCCTTCTCTTCGGCATTGGTGGCCTTGGTTTCGATTTCAGCGAGCTGTTCTTTCGTGAACATGCCGGCGGCCTTTTCGGTGGCCTTGACGAGTTCTTCCTTGGCGGTGGCGAGGGAGGCTTCGGCGCCGTCCTTCTTGCTGTTGGCGTCGGTCAGCTGGGCGGCGAGTTCGTCGCGCTTGCGGGTGAGTTCGGCGCGTTCGCCTTCCAGCGTGGTGTTCGCGGCGGTGAGGCCTTCGATCTTTGTCTTCTTGTCGGCGACGTCGGCGATGAAGTCTTTCTTTTCCAGTTCGAGGTCGGTGATGGTCTTGCGCTTGACGGCAAGGAGGGGGCCAACGGTGGAGAGCGCAGTCATGCGGGCGTCGTACTCCTTGCCGGCCTTAACTTCGGCGTCGGTCACGGCCCAAGCGGTGTTCGTGAGGGCGACATCCATCTTGCCTTTCAGGAGGAAGGCGAAGACACCAGCGGCCACAGCGGCGACGACGGTCAGGATGCGGAGGAAGGCGTTGAGCTTCTTGTTCATGGGGTAGGGGAAGGGGTAGGGTGGGGTTAAGAATGGCTGAAGAGGGTCTTCCCGGGATCAGGAGATTCCTGACGGGAAATGGCACCGGGGTTGGACGAAACGTGCAGGAGAACTTTAAACACCAATTCTTCCTGCCCCTCAAGTGCAATTTCCTCGCAAACCTGCGAGACGGAGAGCCATTTGCCCTTGGCCTTGGCCAGGGTGGCGATGGCGGCGGCCCGGACTTTGAGGGTCTCGGAGGCGGCCTTCTTACCGGCCTCGACGCCAGGCTGGTGGTAGGCGTTGATGCCGAGCAGGTTGGCGTACAGGCCGACGGCTCGCTCGAAAAGTGCGATCAACATGCCCACGGAACGGGCGTCCACCTGATTGATGGTAATCGTAATATTAGCGCGGCCGCTGCCTGAAAGGGCCTCGCGGGTGCCGAGTAAGAAGGCCTGGAGGTAGTCGCCAGAGGTCACGCCGGGCTCCACCTCGAGGGAACTGCCTTCGCGGTCCTTGAGGACTTCGATGAAGACGGCGAAAAAGTTATTCACACCGTCGCGGAGCTGCTGCACGTAGGCGTGCTGGTCGGTCGAACCTTTGTTGCCATAGACGGAGAGGCCCTGGAGGACCTTGCGGCCCTGGAGGTCGAGTTCCTTGCCGAGCGATTCCATGACGAGCTGCTGGAGGTAGCGGGAGAAGAGCAGGAGGCGGTCCTTGTACGGGAGCACGACCATGGCCTTGGTGCCCCGGCCTTCGGTGAGGTGATGCCAGGCCAAGGCGAGCGTGGCGGCCGGATTCTTCTGCGCATCAGGCACGCGGGTCAGCGCGTCCATCGCGCGGGCGCCGTCGAGTAGTCCGCGGATATCAATACCTTGCAAAGCGGCGGGAAGCAGGCCGACCGGGCCGATCTCGCTCGTGCGGCCACCAACCCAATCCCACATCGGGAAACGGGCGAGCCACTTCTCAGCCGTGGCGACTTTATCGAGCTGGCTGCCTTCACCGGTGACGGCGACGGCGTGGGCGGCGAAGGAGAGTCCGGCCTGCTTCCAGCGGAGCGCGGCTTCGAGTTGTCCGTTGCGCGGCTCCGGCGTGCTGCCAGACTTCGAAGTCACGATTGCGAGCGTGGTCCCGAGGCGCGTGCCCAGCGTGTCGAACACGCGGTCAATGCCGTCGGGGTCGGTGTTATCGATGAAATGGACGCGGAGCTTGTCGGCCTTGCCGCCAAGAGCGTCGGCGACGAACTGCGGGCCGAGGGCCGAGCCGCCGATACCGATACAGAGGAGGTCGGTGAACTTCCCGGCGGAGCCTTTGACCTGGCCGGCGTGGACCTGCGCGGTGAAGCCGGCGATGGCGTCAATGGCGGCCTTAACTTCGGCGGCAATCTTCGCATCAGGCGCGAGTTCGGGGGCACGCAACCAGTAGTGGCCGACCATGCGTTGCTCATCGGGATTGGCGACGGCGCCTTTCTCGAGCGCCGCCATGTCGGCGAACGCCTGGGCCATGGCCGGGGCCATCTTCTCGGCGAAACCGGCCGGCGCTGGGGCGCGGCTGAAGTCGAGCGCGATGCCGAGTTCAGGGAAGTTCTGGAGTTGCTTCCGGAAGAGGTCGAAGGAGTTGGCCACGATAGGGGAGTCTTCCCCGCCACAACCCTGCTTGGCAACAAAAAGGGCTGACCGCCGAGGCGTCCGCCCTTTCATTTCCGCTCAGGTGAAGACCTTAGTCGCCGTCGGTGATAGCACCTTCGGAAGCCGAGGACACAAGCTTGGCGTATTTGGCGAGGGTCCCACGCTTCTCCTTACAGGGGGAAGCCTTCCAGGACTTCAGGCGATCCGCGATCTCTGCGGCCGGTACGTCCAGGTTAATTTCGTTCTTCTGTGAGTCGATGGTGATGGTGTCGCCGTTCTTCACGACCGCGAGCACGCCGCCGACGGCGGCCTCGGGGGTGATATGGCCGACTACGAAGCCGTGGGAGCCGCCAGAGAAACGTCCGTCGGTGATGAGGGCGACAGTCTTGCCGAGGCCCTTACCCATGACGGCGCTGGTGGGTCCGAGCATCTCGCGCATGCCAGGTCCGCCCTTGGGGCCTTCGTTGCGGATGACGATCACGTGGCCGTCCTTGACCTCGCCGTCGAGAATGCCGCGGAGCGAGGCTTCTTCGGATTCGTAGACGATGGCCTTGCCGGTGAAGGCGTTGCCTTCTTTGCCGGAGATCTTGGCGACGGAGCCTTCGGGGGCGAGGTTGCCGCGCAGGATGCGCAGGTGGCTATCGGCCTTGATCGGATTGGAGAAGGGGCGGACGACGTCTTGGTCGGCGGCGTAGCTGCCGACGTTCGCGAGGTTTTCGGCGACGGTCTTACCGGTGACGGTCAGGCAGTGGCCGTGTAGGAGGCCCTTATCGAGGAGCATCTTGAGCAGCGGCTGGAGGCCGCCGATACGGACGAAGTGCGCCATGTTGTATTTGCCGCTCGGCTTGAGGTCGGCGAGCACTGGCACGCGTCGGCCGACGCGCTCGAAGTCCTCGAGGGTGAGTTTGATGTCCGCGGAATGGGCCATCGCGATCAGGTGAAGCACAGCGTTCGTCGAACCGCCGAGGGCGATGACGACGGTGATGGCGTTCTCGAACGCATCCTTGGAGAGGATGTCGGAAGGGCGGATGTTCTTCTTAATGAGTTCCAGCACCGCCTTGCCGGCGCGCTCGCAGTCCTCGAGCTTGGCTTTGGAATTAGCGAGCTGTGCAGAGCTGTCCGGCAGGCTGAGTCCGAGCGCTTCGATGGCGGAGGCCATGGTGTTCGCGGTATACATACCGCCGCACGAGCCTTCGCCGGGGATGGAGCAGACTTCGATCTCCTTGAGCTCGCTTTCGCCGATCTGCTTGCCGGCGTGCTTGCCGACGGCTTCGAAGACGGTGACGATGTCGGCCGACTGGCCGCGGTGCAGTCCAGGGACGATAGTACCGCCGTAAACAAAGATGGAAGGGCGGTTGAGGCGCGCCATGGCGATGGCGCAACCGGGCATATTTTTATCGCAGCCGCCGATGGTGACCAGGCCGTCGAAGCCTTCGGCGCCGGTTACGGCTTCGATCGAGTCCGCGATGATCTCACGCGAGACCAGCGAGTAGCGCATGCCGGGGGTGCCCATCGAGATACCGTCCGAGACGGTGATGGTGCAGAAGATGACCGCCTTGCCGCCGGCCGCGTCAGCCCCTTTGACGGCTTCGTCGGCCAGTCGGTTAATGTGCATGTTGCAGGGGGTGACCATCGACCAGGTCGAGGCGACGCCCACGACGGGCTTGGCAAAGTCGGCGTCGGTGAAGCCCACGGCCCGGAGCATGGCTCGGCTGGGGGCGCGGTCGGGGCCGTCTACGACGATGGCGGAGTGTTGGCGGCAGTGGTTGGCGTCGGTCATGATGGGTGTGAAAAGTCTGCGGTTGTCAGTCGGTGAGCGCCCCCTAATAAGAGGGCAGGGAGCGGACTGTGAACCGCCCCGTCGCTCCCGACAATCCGATTTAAGCCTCCCCGTCCCGTGGAATTCAACCTCAAGAAAATCATCAAGGCCCTCCTGTTCTCGACCTCCGAGGCGGTGTCCATCAAGGACATCCAGAAGGTCGTGCAGCGCTACCACGCCCAGGCGGCCGCCGAGCGTCAGCCTGACCTGCTCGAAGCAGCCGGCGAGCCCACGATCGTGCCCACGGCTCAGCCCGTCCAAGAAGTCATCCAGGATATCATCGATCAGGTTCCTACTTTGCTCACGGCCACCCAGATTCGCGAAGCGGTCGACGCCCTCGAAGCCGAGATGCGCGACGCCAACGATGCCTGTCGCATCCTGCAGGGTCCCGAAGGGTTCCGTCTGGTGATCTCTCCAGCCTACGCCGACTGGGTTCGCCTCCTCCGCGGCGAGCCGCGCCCGCAGCGCCTCAGCCCCGCTTCACTCGAGACGCTTTCGATCGTCGCCTATCGCCAGCCGGTCACCCGCTCCGAGATGGAAGCCATCCGCGGTGTCTCCGTCGATAGCGCCTTGAACCGTCTGCTCGAACTCGAACTCGTCGCTGTCACCGGCCGCGCCGATCTGCCTGGCCGTCCCATCCAGTATGGCACGACGGACAAGTTCCTCGATTTCACCGGCCTGCGTTCACTCGGTGAACTACCGGCCTCCGACGTCCTTTCGCCCGCCCAGATCTCCGAATGGATCACTCGCGCGACCACCCCGGTCACGGTCGGTGATTCCGAAGTCGGCCTGCCGCTCGAAGACCAGTCCTCCGCTGCGATTGCGACGGAGACCCCGCCCGAAGACGAGAAGCCTGCCGAATGAGCCTGGAAGAGCACCGCCGCGAGGTCGATCGTATCGACCGCGAGATTCTCAAGCTGCTCGGTGAGCGCTTGCAGGTGGCCCGTGCGATCGGCGAAGCGAAGCTGAAGTCGGGTGCGCCGGTCTACGCTCCGCAGCGCGAAGAACAGCTCCTCCGCTCTATCACCGAAGCCGCGCCAGCGATTCCGGCCTCGGGACTCCGCGCGGTCTACCGCGAGATTATCTCCCTTTCCATCGGTGCCCAGATGGCTAATCCCGTCGCCTACCTTGGACCGGAAGGATCCTTCACCCAGCAGGCCCAAATCCGAGCCTTCGGCACGAGCGTGCCCTCGCTCCCCCTCCGCGCCATCGGTGACATCTTCGCCGCGGTCGAGTCCGGCGAAGCATCCTACGGCGTCGTCCCGGTCGAGAACTCCACCGAGGGCGTTGTCAGTCACTCCCTCGATCTGCTTGCGGAATCCGATCTCAAGGTCGTGGCGCAGGTCACGCTCTCCGTTGAGCAGTGCCTCGTCGGTCAAGGCCCCCTCGATCAGGTGAAGAAGGTCCTCTCGAAGGACATCGCCCTCGCGCAGTGTCGCGGCTGGCTCTCCCGTCACGTCCCGGGCGCCGCGCTCGTCGAGACGGACAGCACCGCCGCTGCCGTGGAGATCATCGCCCGTGATCCGCAGGGTCAGGCCGCCGTTGCCTCCGCCACCGCCGCCGAATCGCGCGGAGTCCCCATCCTTGCCCGCGGGATCCAGGATCGCCGAGACAACGCCACGCGCTTCTTCGTCATCGCCAAGACGGCCAACACCGTCGGAGCTAAGGATGAGGTCACGAGCGTGGTGCTCACGCTCAAGCATGAGCCGGGCGCCCTGCAAGGCGCCCTGGCCGCTTTCTCCGACCGCGGTATCAACTTGATCCGCATCGAGTCCCGCCCGAGCCATCGTCGCGCTTGGGAGTATCTCTTCTTCATTGATTTCCCAGGTCACTGGGACACCGCGGCCGTGCAGGCCGCCGTCACCGAACTCAAGGGTCGCTGCGAAGTAGTGAAGTGGCTGGGCAGCTATCCTCAATCCGCCGGATGAGCCGACGCGCCCTCGGAGGCGTGATGCTGGCCGTCCTCGGCGTGGCCGTGCTTTGGTCGGGCTATTCCTGGTGGCGCGCTTGGTCCGCTCCGCTCATTCCCGTGGTCTTCCGACCGTCCTTCTCCGTCGAAGGCATCTCTTCCGGTACACCGGTCCGCGTGCAAGGCGTCACGGTGGGGCAGGTGAGTTCCATCGGCCTCGACGCCGACGCCGATGGCCGCCTCCGTCCGGCTGTCCGACTCGTCCTCGATCCGGCGACCTTGGAAGACCGCGGCTTCGCAGACCGTCTGCGCGGCGACCGCCTGCGAACCGAAGTCGCTAAGGGCCTCCGCGCTCGTCTCGTCGCGGTGAGTCCTGCTTCCGGCATGCTGCAGGTCGAACTCATCTGGGATACGTCCGCTCCGGCTTCAACCGAGTCCTTGGCCGCCGATGAGATTCCGCCGCTCAGCAGTCATTTCCAGAGTAAGATCGCCAATTATGTCCAGCAGCTGCAGGACCTCGCCGAAAAAGACCTGGTCGGTCTCGCGGCCGAGCTCGAGCGCGATCTGGACGGTTTCTATGTTGCGACGGACCCCGAGCGGGCCACCCGCTTCTCAGCGATGATCGTCCGGCGTACCGGTGCGGTCCTTGAAGCCACCGGCGACGGGAAACTAGATGCGCAGAGCGCTCGGCTGATCGCGGTTTGTGCCCGCCTGCGTGAAACGGTCGAGCAGGCCGACCGCAAGATGGACGACGAGACGCTGGCTCTCCTGCAGGTGAGCCTCGCCGACGCGGGCGCGGCTCTGGCTTCCTTTTCTGCCTCCCTAGAAGGTTCGCAGACCCATTTGAACAACGCTTCGACGGAATTCTCCGAGCTCTTCCGCGCGGTCTCCGCCGCCGCCCGGACGTGGTCCAAGAAGGCGGCGGGTTTGACCACGGAGCCCCGCCCCCGCTGAGGGAACAGGCTTGCGGCGGACCCCCAGAGCGGGGATAGGTGTGGGCTCTTACCAGCCATGGCCGACCCGACCGACAAGATGGAATCCATCATCAACCTGTGCAAACGCCGCGGGTTCGTCTTCCCTTCCTCCGACATCTACGGCGGCTTCAACGGCTTCTTCGATTACGGCCCCCTCGGCGTCGAGCTGAAGAACAACATCAAGCAGGCCTGGTGGCAGGACTTCGTTCACCGCCGCGACGACATCGTCGGCCTCGACTCTTCAATCATCCATCACCCGACGACTTGGAAGGCCTCAGGTCACATCGATAATTTCACTGACCCGCTCGTCGACTGTAAGGAGTCGAAGATGCGCTACCGTGCGGACCAGCTGTTCTTCGCTCCGGTGCGCGTCGCCGGCGAGACCATCGGTTACGTCTCTGTTCTTGAAGACGACGGCATGCAGGCCAAGGCCGACGAGATGGCCAATGACATGAAGCGTAAGCTCGCCAAGCAGGGTGCGCTCGAGCCGGTGGTGCTCAAGGATTACACCGAGTCCACGGCCGAGGAGCACGCGCTCATTCCTTCGCCTGCCACCGGCAAGCCAGGTTCGCTCACGCCGCCCCGCTCCTTCAACATGATGTTCCAGACTTACGTCGGCGCCATGCAGGACGCGTCGGCTACCGCCTATCTCCGTCCGGAGACTGCGCAGGGCATCTTCATCAACTTTAAGAACGTCGTCGACACGGGCCGCGTGAAGCTGCCCTTCGGTATCGCCCAAATCGGTAAGGCTTTCCGTAACGAAATCAATCCGCGCAACTTCATCTTCCGCTCCCGTGAGTTCGAGCAAATGGAGATCGAATACTTTATCTCGCCGGCCTCCGACTGGGCCACCGCCCATAAGGATTGGATTGAAGGCTGCCTGGCCTGGTTCGAATCCATCGGCATCCCGCGCGCCAAGCTCTCCCTCTACCCGCACCCGACCGAGAAGCTCGCCCACTATTCGAAGGGTACCACGGACATCATGTTCGAGTTTCCCTTCGGCGTGCAGGAGCTCCAGGGCGTCGCCGCCCGCGGTGACTTCGATCTGACCCAGCACAGCAACGTCTCGGGCCAGAAACTCGATTGGTTCGACGAAGTAGCCAAGACCCGCTACATCCCGCACGTCATCGAGCCTTCCGTCGGCGTCGACCGCGTGTTCCTCGCTCTCTTGACCACGGCCTACCATGAGGACGAAATTGAAGGCGAGAAGCGCATCGTTCTCCGACTGCCGGCCCGCATCGCGCCCTTTAAGGCCGCGATTTTCCCCCTAGTGAAGAACAAGCCCGAGCTCGTCGAGCGCGCCGAGGCCCTCTACCGCCGCCTGAAGAAGCGCCACAACGTTTTCTACGACGCCGCCGGAGCCATTGGTCGCCGCTACCGTCGCCAAGACGAGATCGGTACGCCTTACGGCATCACAATCGACTTCGAGACGATCGAGAAGGGCGCCGGCGTCACGGTCCGCGACCGCGACACGCTGGAGCAGGTGCGCATGACCGAAGACGAGGTCGTCCGCTTCCTCGACGATAAGGTCAACGGCTGACCTTTACCGGCGCGCCCGCGAGTTCTTCCGCCAGTCTGGCGATACGTCGCTTCCCGCAGAGGGAGGCGGCGATCGTTAGATTGCGAAGGCCCTGCGGCAGGTGCGCGAGATATTCCGGACGGCCCTTCTTATGGCCGAGGAAGCCGTACGCGCCGCAGGCCTGCAGGAGGCGCTGCGTCGCGGCGACGTGAAAGAGGTAGGAGAATTCGTCGCTGGAACCCTTCCAGTCGGAGACTTCACGCGCATGGTCCTCGATCTCGATACGCCAAAGATCCATATCGTTGCGTGTGAGGTAAGGGTCGAAGGCGAGCGAGGCGAAGTCGTAGAACATGCAGCCGTGGCGGAGGCCCTGTAGGTCGATGAGCCAGGCGGAATTGTCGCGCACCATGATGTTCTGCGACTGGAAGTCGCGATGGATTGTGACGACAGGCTGGCCCATGAGTTCTTTGGCGAGTGAGGCCATCTCATCGGTGATGGCCCGGTCAGGCTTGCGGCCGCCGAGCGCGTTGTCCTGGAAATATTGGCGCTCCCATTGGTAGAGGTTTGGACCGAACGCCTCCATCAACGTGACGCCGGAACCGGCGAAGGCGTCGACGCCGAGGCGATGGATGCCGGCCACCTGTTCGAGGGCCGAGGCGACGGGCGCCCACGGGAATTCGGGACCCTGGGCGAGCGACCAGAGGTCGGCGTCACCAAGGTCTTCGAGGATGAGCACGCCGGCGGCCTTGTCTTCGCTGAGCACCTGCGGAACCTGAACACCGATCTTGTCGCGCAGCACGCCCGCGATGGCGCCATAGAGCTGGTTCTCAGCGCGCGAATCATCGTAGACGCATAGCACGGAGGACTCGCCGGAAGCGTTGCGCATGCGGTGGAACTTGCGGCCGGAGCCGCCCTTGAGGACTACACCGCCAGCGGCGAGCTGGTAGCCGTGCGCCTTGGCGGCGTCGGCCGGGGAGATTGCCCCGCGCACGGGCTTTTCGTGCTCAGCCTTCACGGCCTGATATTCCTCGACGGTGCCGAGGTCGTGCCAGCTCGCCGAGGCATCGAGGAAACCTTGGACGCTGTTAGGTTCGGCTTGGAGGCGGCGGAGGAAATGTTCGACCAGCGATTCGATCGTCGCGGGAACGCCTTGAACGAAGGCCTTGGTGACAACGCAGATGCCGGTGTACTGGTAGGAGGGGTCGGCCTTGCCGAGGCGGTCGCGCATATCGGTCACGAAACCTTCGTCGGTGATGCGGACGTTACGATTCGGGCCCTGTTCGCGGACGACGAGCGTCGCGGCGCCGCCGTTGGTACGGTGATGCGCGTAGGCTGCGGCGATGTCGCAGCCAGAGAGGATATCGCCGTTCCAAATGATGAGGTCCTTGTCGTCTTCACCGAGCAGGCCGGCGATGTTCGCGAGGCCGCCGCCGGTCTCGAGCAGCACGGGCTCATGCACGAGCTTCACTTCCGCGTCGCCGAAGCGACCGGAAGGGAAGACCAGCGCCCAGGCTTCAGGGCAGTGGTGTGTGTTGATGATGAAACGGCGCGTGCCCGCGGCATGGAGCTTGTCCATCGCTTGGGCGATCATCGGCCGTCCGCCGATTGGCAGCAGGGGCTTGGGGCAGTTTTCGGTGAGCGGACGCAGGCGCGTGCCGAGGCCGGCTCCGAGAAGAAAAGCGGTGCGAGGGAAGTCAGACATGGGAAGATTGGGTGCAGGCTGGGCAGATGCCGTAGATCTCCATGATATGGGTCAGTTCGGCATAGCCCTTGGTCCGGGCGGCGGCTTCGAGGCGCGAGGTGTCGCAACCAGGCAGTCGGTCAATCCGACCACAACGACGGCAGATAACATGGTGATGGTGGTGTCCGGGCGAGACGAGGGCGTAGAGGCTGCGGCCACGCTCGAGCGGGTGACGCTGGACGATGCCGGCGTCGTCCATCGCGCCGAGGCTCCGATAGACCGTGACGAGGTCCAGCTTGTCGTCGCCGGCCGCTTCATGGACCTGTTCCGCGCTGAGGGGGTGTTTGGCCGCCGCGAGGATCTTGAGCATAACCAACCGAGGGGACGTAACCCGCATGGCCTTCTCCTTCATGCGGAGGACAGCCGCTTCAATGCGACCGTCGGAGCCCTCCCCGCAGCATCCTTCCTCATGGCGGTGGCCTTGGGACATGTCCCGTAGGTTTGGGGTCGTTTATGACGAGGCAACAACGAATGGCCACTTGCCTCCCGCCCGGGTCTGGTTTGGCTGGATGAGTCCATGTCCGACCGTCCGGCTAATCCGACCTCCGCTCGCGAGCTCTGCCCGGTCTCGTTCCGCGACTTCGTCTCGGCCGAGCCGTTCAAACTCGAGTTGGGCGGAGAACTGCCGTCCTTGACGCTCCGTTATGAGACCTACGGAACTCTGCTGCCTGACAAGTCGAACGCGATCCTGGTCCCCCACGCCCTGAGTGGAGACCACCATGTGGCCGGACGCTACTCGGCCGAGGACCGCAAGCCTGGCTGGTGGGATTGTTTCGTCGGGCCAGGCAAGGCCATCGACACCAATCGCTTCTTCGTCATCGGCGTGAATTGTATCGGCGGCTGCCGCGGTTCGACCGGGCCACTCTCGACCGACCCCCGCACCGGCAAGCCGTATGGCGGTTATTTCCCGGAAATCACCCTTGGCGACATCGTCCGCGCCCAGCGCTTATTGGTCCGTCATCTCGGTATCGCCAAGCTCCATGCCGTCGTCGGTGGATCGATGGGTGGCATGCAGGCCCTCATCTGGTGCGCCGACTACCAGGCCGAGGTCGGCCGCATTGCGGTGCTTGCCGCTGGCCTGAGCCAGTCGCCCATGGCGATCGCGCTTAACGCCGTCTCGCGCGCCTGCGTCGAGCGCGACCCTAATTTCCGCGGTGGTCATTACGTCCCCGGCGAAGGTCCCGACTCAGGCTTGGCTATCGGCCGGATGATCGCGCACATCAGCTACCTTTCTTCCGCATCGTTTGAGCAGAAGTTCGGTCGCGCCAAGGTTCCGGGCGCTGGCGCCGGCGATGCCGTGCACTGGCAGGTCGAAAGCTACCTCGAACATCAGGG
>JBIILC010000157.1:0-2834 GCA_044232865.1 Opitutales bacterium
TGAGAGGAACCCGTGCGATCGTGGACCCAGTATTGGAGGTGGTCCGAGTTCGAGCAGGCGAACTTACGACCAAAGTCATCAAAGCTCATCCCGTATTGGGCGCCGCCGGCTTCGAGTCCAAAGGTATGCGTCTTCGGGTCGAACCAGAAATCATTACCGCCGAGTTCGAGGGCAGGGAGGTCCGGGCGAAGGAGGCAGGAGATCTTGCCGCGGTTGCCGCCGCCAGCGAGGAGATGAACGCGTTGGTCGGGCCCCCACTGCATGCTGTTGGCCATCCCTTGGACGTTGATCATCTTCATACCGGTACCGAAGCCCGTAAAAACCTTCTCGCGGTGATCGGCGATGCCTTTGCCGGCGCGGTCTTCGAATCGCCAGATGTCCGGAGTCGCGATAACGTAGAGTCCACCGTTGGCCCAGATGAGGCCGGTGGGCCAGGGGAGATTATCGGCGAAGACGCGGCTCGTCTCGTAATAGCCGTCGCCGTCCTTGTCTTCGAGGACTGAGACGCGACCAAGATGCGGGATTTCGTCGCGCCGTTCAGAGTAGTCGATCATCTCGCAGACGAACATTCGGCCGCGTTCGTCGTAGCAGATGGCGATTGGGTCGCGAACTTGAGGTTCGTGTGCGGCGAGCTGCAGTTTGAAGCCGGACTTCACTTTCCAGGTTGCGATCGCCGCGACCGGTTCGACGGCCGGGTAGCGAGGAAGCTCTTTGGCGGCGTCGACCTTCGGTGCGCCCTTGGATTCCCCGTAGGCCTTCTGGTAAGTCGTCGTGGACTTGATACCATCGGCGGCGAGGGCGCAAAGGCAGGTCAGCAGGGCTGAGACGAGCAGGGTGATGCGGAGGGGATTACGCACGAACTATTCAAGTCCTCACTCCGAAGCCTCGCAATGCATTTGCGGTGGATTTCGAATGACTTGGACCGGCTTCAGAGTAATGGTCGGGTTCGCTCATGAAGTCCCTGCTCAGCCTCTTCGCCCTCGGGCTGCTCAGCGCTTGCGTCATACAATCCGCGCAACCTGAGTTGCAGCTCATTCGCAGCTGGTCGGCTAAGGAAGCAAACCAAGGTGTCGCGGTGGATGCGGAGAACTTCTATGCGATCGATGACCGCGCAATCGGAAAATATGACAAGGCCACCGGCCGTAAGGTCGGCGAATGGAAGGCACCCGTAGGGTCGGGAATCATCCATATGAACGCGGGAATCGTCGACGGCGGCCGGCTCTATGTCGCTCATTCGAATTTTCCGACCAAGCCCGACGAGAGTTCGGTCGAGATCTTCGACGCGCGGACGCTCCGGCATGTCGGCCGACAGCTTTTCGATCAACCCATCGGTTCTTTGACTTGGGCGATTCCCGATCGCGACGGCTGGCTGGCCTGTTTCGCGCATTACCGTCTCAACAGCGATCCGGCCCTGAGCCGCCTCGTGCGCTATGACGCTAAGTGGAAGGCCGTGGCCATGTGGTCGTTTCCGGCTGAACTTCTCCGCCGCTTCGGGAACTACAGCAGTTCCTGCGGCGGCGCTGCGGTCGACGGACGGATCTGGGTCAGCGGCCACGACGCGAGGGAACTGTATAGACTTAGCTTGCCCGAGGGCGGGGGTGTGGCGAAGTGGGAGGGTACGGTGCCCTTCGTTTCCGCCGGACAGGCTTTCGCCTGGGATCCGACTCGTCCGCAGGAGCTCTATTCCATTCAGCGAAAGAGCCGGGAAGTGTTGATCTCGCGGCTGGCGGAGTAGTCGGTCCAGTGTGGGCTTGTTTCCCGGCTGGTTTGGCGGAAGAGTGAATGAACCCCACCGTCATGCGTTCCGCCGTTCTGCTCGCTTGTCTGTCCATATCCGCTTTCGCAGCCGAACCTGGTCTGGTCCGTTCCGAATTCATCTTCGAGACGAACCCCGTGCCGAGCTGTCATGCGACGACGATCGTCGAGGCGAGGGATGGTTCGCTGGTCGCGGCTTGGTTTGCCGGCGAGGCCGAGGGCAAGCCCGACGTCTCTATTTGGACGGCCAGGCAGGTGGACGGCAAATGGTCGGCACCCGTCAAGGTCGCCGAAGGCACGCAGCCCGACGGAAAGCGTTTCCCCTGTTGGAATCCCGTCCTATTTCAGCCCAAGGAAGGTCCGCTGCAGCTTTACTATAAGGTCGGCCCTAATCCCGTTGAGTGGTGGGGCTTGCTCCGTCTGAGCGACGACAACGGTAAGACTTGGGGTGAAGCACGTCGCTTGCCGGATGGCATCCTTGGCCCGATCAAGAACAAGCCCGTGCAGTTGAAGGATGGGTCGATTCTTTCTGGCAGCAGCGCAGAAGGATTCAAGGTCGGCCCATCGTGGCAGATTCATTTTGAGCGCAGTCGCGATAACGGCGTCACGTGGGAGAAGATTGCGGTCGAGCAGCCAGCGACTGGACCGGCTTCGATCCAGCCGAGTATCCTGTTCTTGCGCGATGGCGGCCTGATGTCGGTCGGACGCACCAAGAACGCCAAGGTCTTCAGCACGGTTTCCAACGACCAAGGCTCAACCTGGTCGAAGGTAGACCTGACCGACCTACCTAACCCGAATTCCGGGACTGATGCCGTGACCTTGAAGGATGGACGTCATCTCCTGATTTATAACCACACCGCCAAGGGACGAAGCCCCCTCAATCTTGCGATCAGCAAGGACGGACTCGTCTGGGAGGCCGCGTTGGTGCTCGAAGATGAGCCTAAGGCCGAATTCAGCTACCCGGCTATCATCCAGTCCGCCGACGGTCTCGTGCATGTCACGTATACCTGGAAGCGTAAGCTCGTGAAGTATGCCGTCATTGATCCGTCCAAGATTGTCGCCCGTCCCATGGAAGGATC
>JBIILC010000158.1:0-2783 GCA_044232865.1 Opitutales bacterium
GCAGGCAAAGCCGGCTAGTAAGCCGAATAGTTGCGCGATTTCCATGCCCACAAACTAGGCTCCGGGCACGAAGAGGCGAGGTTTAGCTTCCCCTCCTTATATCGAATTTTTCAATAACCCCATTCGGGACTCAGACGACGGAGCGGCCCCGCAGCCAGACGCCTGCCACTTCCGGCCGGACCATAGAACCGTCCCAATGGAAAGACATAAGGTCAGCCGGCTGGCCGACCGCTAAGACTCCCCTACCCCCGACAACTCGGCCAGGGGCGGCCGTCAGCAGTGCGACGGCTTCACCCAAGGTCAACCCTACCTGATTCACGAGCACCGGAATCGCGGCGGTCATGGGCAAAGACGCTCCAGCGAGGTAATTACCCGTACCGTCGTCGATGGCGAGGAAGCCATCCGCGCGCAACTCCACCTTGCCGCCGATCGGGGTCTCATACTTGCCCGCGGGCAGTCCGCCCAGGGCAACCGTATCAGAGACGACCAAAGAACGATTAAGCCCTTTGGCCCGAAGCATGGTCTTGAGTTGTGCGGGCGTCAGGTGATGCCCATCGGCGATGAACATGGCCGTGAGGCGATCGTCCGCCAACTGCGGCCAAAGATGGTTATGACGGCGATTCAACATCGCGTGCGAGCCGTTGCCGAGGTGCGTCGAAAGGGTCGCGCCCGCATCGACCGCCGCAGCAATCTGCGCGGCATCAGCGGAGGTGTGGCCGAGCGAGACGGTGACGCCAGCCTTCACGAGATGTCGGATATAGGCGGGAGCCTCAGGCCAGTGCGGAGAAAGCGTGACGAGCTTCACTAGCCCGCCGGCGGCCACCTGCCAGCGATCGAACTCGGCGACGTCAGGCGGGCGGACGTCGGCCGCAGGGTGCGCGCCGCGCGGTCCATCCTCGGGAGCGATATGCGGTCCTTCGACATGAATACCGGCGACCATCGCGGCGACTTCAGGATACTGCCCACACGCCTCACGGATAGCCTTCAAGGCCGCGCAGATACGGGCTTCCGGCGCGGTAATAATCGTGGGCAGGAAAGTCGTGACGCCTACCTTGAGCATCGCTTGGCAAAGGGCCTGAACGGTCGTGATGTCGAGCGTGAGCCCGTTGAGATCATGCCCAGCATAGCCATTAACCTGCAGGTCGACGAAACCTGCGCTCAGCCATTGCTTCTCGCCGTGATCGACGAACTCGATGGCCTTGATCAGGCCACCTTCAATCGTGATCGCAATGCCCCTGCCCGTCGAAGGATCGCGGCCGAGGATGCGCTGGGACGAGGCGGCGGACACGGGTCAGCGGGAAAGTTCCGAAGCGGCGGCCGCGTCGACATACAGCGTACAATCGGCATGCTGCTGGACGATTGAAGCGGGACAGGTCGGCGTCACCGGACCTTCGACCGTGCCCTTGACGGCGGCGGCCTTGCGCTTGTCTGGTACGGAAAGGATGAGGCAGGCGCTCTTCATGATCTGGCGGATGGACATCGAGACGGCCTGCTTGGGTACATCGTCAAAGGTCGGAAACCAGCCCTCACCGAACTGCTGCTGGCGACAGGCGTGATCGAGGTTCACCACGATGTAAGGGACTTCGGTGGCGAAGTCGGCGGGCGGATCATTGAAGGCGAGGTGGGAGTTCTCCCCGATGCCGGCGAAGCAGAGGTCGATTGGACAGCTGGCGATGCGGTCGTTCAGGCGCTTGAGTTCGGCGGCCAGATCCTTGGCGTCGCCGTCGACCGGGACGAACTCGGGCTGGGCGGGAAGCTGACTAATGAAACGTTCGCGCAGGTATTTCCGAAAGCTCGCACCATGCGCTTCCGAAATACCGACATATTCGTCGAGATGGAAGACCGTGACCTTGGACCAGTCGATACCAGGTTCCTTGATTAAGCACTTCAGCGTCTCGAACTGGCTGGCACCGGTGGCGACGATGACATTCGCGCGGCCTTTCTTGGCCAAGACATCGCGCAGCTCCTTGGCCCCTTGCGCGGAAGCGGCCCGCCCCATGGCGACAGCATCTGTGAGTTTCTGGATTTTCATGGGAGCGGGGTCATCCGACACTGCCCGAAGCGCAACTGTGGGCAAGTGCCTATCCCCGTCCTATTCGGCAGGAAACCTCCGATTAGCCGACCAGGTTCAAGCCACGCATCGACCCGGTCGACGACGCGAACTTGTCCGCATCGATACCCATGCGCTGAAGCATGGAAACGAAGAGGTTCGGCAGCGGGTAATTGTGCTCGGTGTCGAACACATGGTGCTGACCATGATTAAACCCTCCGCCCATGAAGAGCGTCGGCAGATTGTGTGTGGTGTGGGCGCTGGCGTTACCAAGGTTGCTGCCGTAAAGAATCATCGTGCGGTCAAGGAGCGGCGCACCGTCTTCCTTCGAGGACTTGAGATCCGCCATAAGTTTCGCGAGCAGGCGCATGTGCATGCTGTCGATATCCTTGAGCTGCGAAAGTTTCTTGGCCGACTTGCCGTGGTGCGAGAGGCTATGGTAACCGTCGGTCGTCGTATGAACGTGGTCGATGTCGAGGGCTGGCGTGTTCACGCTATCCAGCATGAGGGTCACGGCACGGGAAGAGTCGGTCTCAAAGCAGAGACGGGCCATGTCATACATCAGGCTGACCTTATCCATATACTCCTTGGGGCTACCGGGGTCGAGCGGCGCGGAGGTCTTGGCGACCGGACGGGGCTTTCGCTCCCACTCCTTGGACATCTGCATACGCTGTTCGAGTTCGCGGACGCTGGTGAAATACTGATCGAGACGATTGCGATCCTGACCGCCCAT
>JBIILC010000159.1:0-2771 GCA_044232865.1 Opitutales bacterium
TGGTCAGCCGAGAGGAGGAGGCCGATCACCTGGACTTCGTTGAGGAAGCCTTCGGGGAAGAGCGGGCGGAGGGGACGGTCGCAGAGGCGCGAGGTCAGGATTTCCTTGTCGGAAGGCTTACCTTCGCGACGGAAGTAACCGCCCGGGAAACGGCCAGCTGCCGCGAACTTCTCGCGGTAGTCGACGGTCAGGGGAAAGAAGTCCTGGTCGGGGGAGCGCAGGTCTTCGGCGGCGGTAGCCGACACGAAGAGCGTGGTCTCACCCTTGCTGATGGTGACCGCGCCGTTGGCGAGGCGGGCGATGGAGCCCGTGTTGATCGTGATACCGAGTTCTTCGATGGTCACGGAGTGTTTTTGTTTCATGTGTGTTTTTGCTTGGTGCTTTGTGTCGGGCGGGATTGCTCGACGGGTTTTTGTTGTTGGTGGGTGAAAAGCGGACGTCCCAGCCTAGGCTGGGACGCTCGGTGAACAGAAGCGCCCGGAGGCGCGGTTCACTTGCGAAGGTTGAGCTTGGCCAGGAGCGCGTTATAGCGATCCAGGTCAGACGACTTCAGGTACGCGAGGAGCTTGCGACGACGATTCGTCAGCATGATCAGGCCGCGACGGGAGTGGAAATCCTTGCGGTGGGTGCGCAGGTGCTCGGTCAGGTGGGTGACGCGGGCGGAGATCAGGGCGACCTGGACTTCAGGGGAGCCGGTATCTTTGGCATCCTGCTGGTGCTTCTTGATGACTTCAGACTTATTGACGGACATGGTGGTGGTTAGTTTTGGGTTGATGATGGCCGACTTGGGAGAGATTCCCGAAAGCCCCGCCGTTTAGCCGGGCTCTCCGTCTGGAATAGGCTTTCGCCTACCGACCAGCGTGAGAAGGGCTCCGCCCCTCTCCCTAACGAAGTTGACCCATGGAAATGACGAACCGAAAGGGGGGAAGCAAGACGGAACTACCCGTCCGTGGCCCCGTTTAGAAAGGAAATATAAGCCTGTTTTCCGTCAGTTAGGCAGGTCCAGCCAGTAGACGTCTTCCTGATTGCGGCGGATTGCCGGAAAATGCCAGCCGCGGGGCTCCGGGATGATCTCGTGAAGGTCGAAGACCTGAACCGACTTCGGTAGCGGCTCGAAGAACAGGGTGAACTGATAGGGGCGGCCGAAGGGCACTGGCATCCAGTGCGGATAGAGGGAGATATTCTCGCAGCCAACCATCGAGCTCGTGTGGGCGGAATCACGGTCCAGCAGAAACGTGCTCTGCCAGATGCGTAGGGAGTGGGAATAGTGCGGAGCGCAGCGGACGTGCACGACGACGGGATCCAAAGGACGGACTTGCACTTCAATCTCATCCACAGGGAGGACGACTAGCGCAGGCGACTGGGGAGACGGGCTCATTGGCACCACTATGATACCCCACAGAGCAAGGACGGCAAGGCGCGGCCGATTAGTCCGTTGACTCCCCTGCCCCGCCAGAGCGTCATAGCGGGCATGGAATCAGGCTCTGAAGACCAACCCCGCCTCACCGGCGCCGAACGCAGCAAACTGCGCAGTCTCGCCCAGACGCTCGACCCGAAGGTGTTCGTCGGCAAGGCCGGCGTGAACACTGGTATCGCCAACCTCCTCGCCGAAGCCTTCCGCAACGCCGACCTGGTCAAGGTTCGCTTCACCGCCGAACGCGAAGAGATGGACAAGCAGGCCCAGGAACTGGCCAAGATCACCGAAAGTGAAGTCATCGGTAGCGTTGGCCGCACGGCGACTTTCTTCAAGCTCGGCGCCGAAATCGAATAACCGATGGACGCCTCGCTGTTTCAGTCACGGCACGAGGCATTCATCGAGCAGGCGGAAGCCTCACTCCGTCTGCTGACGCCGGTCTCCACGACCCGCCCTGCACGGTTGCATGAAGCGATGCGCTACTCGCTCGAAGCCGGAGGCAAGCGCCTGCGGCCAGTGCTCTGCCTCGCCTCCGCTGCGGCCTTCGCGCCTCAGGCTGACGCCTCCCACGCCGCGACGGCACTGGAATGCATCCACACCTATTCGCTGATCCATGACGACCTTCCGTGCATGGATGACTCCGACCTGCGCCGCGGTCGCCCCTCCTGCCACAAGTCCTTTGACGAGGCCACCGCCCTGCTCGCGGGCGATGCGCTGCAGCCTCTGGCCTTCGAACTCCTCGCCACTGGCTACGCAGCTAAGCCCACGCTCGCTACCGCCCTCGTGCGCGAACTCGCCATGGCCGCAGGCTCCCAACTACTCGTCGGCGGACAGACCGAAGACATCGACGGGCAAGAAAATGACGCGGACCGGATTGAGTTCATCCTCCGCGGCAAGACGGCCGCGATGCTCAGCGCATCGTTCGCGATGGGCGCAATGGTGGGCGGAGCATCCGCAGCCGACGTCGAACATTTCCGCCTCGCTGGACGCGCCTCCGGCATCGCCTTCCAACTTGTCGACGACCTCCTCGATCTCAGCGCTGACGCCGCCGAGCTCGGAAAGCCTGTCGGGGCCGATGCCGAGAACGGAAAATCCACCTATGTGGATATGCATGGTGTCGGCGCGACGAAACTGCGCATTGAGGCGCTGACAATCGAGACCGTCGGGCACCTCCGAGCGACCAAGGGCGATACGGTCTTCCTGGTCGAACTGGTGCGCCGGATGTCCGCCCGCCGCACCTAATCAGTCGTCGAGACGGCGGCCGCCGGACGGCAGCTGATCGGGCAGGAAAGCGTAGTAGGTGCCGATCCACAGGCGCCAGGAGAACGCATGAATGAGAGGCGGCACTAGGAAGATT
>JBIILC010000161.1:0-2749 GCA_044232865.1 Opitutales bacterium
GCTCCCCATTTGGCGAGCGAAGCACCGCCAGGCCTGGTGAAGAAAACGGGGCCACTTAGTTCCTGTGGCGCAAACGGACCGCCGGCATCCGCCTTCCAGGGACCTTCAGCCGCCCGTAAGAACGCCTCCCAGGCCTTAGGGTCTCGAGAGTTAACGTTGAATGGACCCACGACATAAAGCCCCTGGGCAATATCGGCCGATCCAGCGACCACTCCGCCACCAGCTACGATCAAAAATGGGTTATGCGAAACGACGCCCGGCTCAGGAACTGTCAACGGCGCGGCGAAGAAAGTGGAATCTAGGCGCTCACGCCAAACAACAGAATCCGATGATTCCAAATGACGGAGCGACCCGACAGATAGACGAGGAGCGCTGGGGAAATCACGAAATCTCACCGAGGCAAACGCCCCCGTCTCGGCGGCGTCATGACGATTGGGATGGAGATCCCAGAGGGGGCCGGCCAACGGCGAGGCATCGTGATCCACAACGTCCAACGCAGAAGCCACAGGATGATCGACGACCCAATCAGCGGCGTCCATCGGTTCCGAGAAATTCCACCTCGTTCTTGACAACCGTCCCGCGTCGGCCGCCGCCCAGAACTCGTTCGTCTCACGCGGCTTGAAGCGAACACGCAGACAAGCCCGCCGCTCTTCGATCACATAACCCGAGCTATCCTCCCGCGAATAATCTTCACCAGTGGTTCGAATGATAAAATCAGGGAAGGTGATGTTTTCCAACGCGATGGCGGGCTTGGCGGGATAGTCGGCGATGGCGACATCGCGCGATGGCTCGCCCGCATAAGGCCGGAGAGAGATACCGACCTTATCCCTAAAGCGTACCGCAATCTCGATTCGATCCGTCGGCAGGAAGATCGTCGGCTCCGGGCGCTTCCATCCGGGACCATGGTAGGTCCGGTCCATCTTCCATGTCATCTTGGTCAGGATTCGCGCTAGGCCTTGCGGCTGACTCGCTGGCGCCGGATTGACCAACGCATAAACCTCGCCTGGCAAAAGCCCCCGCCCCGACATCCCATAGGTCACCCCATCGGTGATTTCGGCCCAGAACCACAGACCCCGCTCACGCAGACCTTGTCGGACGATTCCGAAATCTTCCTGCGGGCAGTCATCCAGATCCGCGACATAGGAACTCTGCGTCTCGAGGTTGGTCACCGTCACCTCCGGAGAACCCGTAATCTCCACGAGGAACATCTTACCCTGCGGGCCGGCGAGCACCGGTACGGTGAGCCGATTCCAGAACACCACCGTGCCATGAAACCGTAACCGATGTCGGCCATCGCTCCGGGAGTTAAAAAACCCGAGGCTCAACCTAAAATCCGCGAGAATGGGTAAAGTCGAGAGCGACCTCGGACCGTCTTCGACGCGAATAAGCGGATAGCCTTTAACCGGAGAGTGTGCGAAAGCGTTACTCCGCAGAACATCCGCCATCGGCTGTCCGATTTCGGCCGCCATCACCGCGTTATCGGCGAGATTTTTCTTCCAACCTCCGTTGACCGGATCGGTGAGCAACCCGCGGACATGCCATGAGTTGGCCGAATCCGACGCCACGCTGAAAAACTCAGGCCCGCCCGCGGCCAGTGCAATCGATTGCGAAGGCGATACCGACTCAGCTAAAGCGAACGACATTTTGGCTCGGCCCGCGGCCGTCCGAGCCCAGGCCGAAGCCTGCCCGTTGGCCACGGAGCGGGCGGCCACGTCGTGGCCCATGGACAGGTCCATTACCGACCAGGCGCAATGAATGGAACCGTCCGCGAATTCGCCTGTCAGTTTCACCTGCGCCGACTTAGCTCCGGCCACTAGTTGGCCGGGCGTTGATTCATAACTATGGCCGACATCAGGACCAAGTCCTGCCTGCAATTCCGCAAGGCCAAGTCTGGCGGCGTTTTCAGAAGCCATTCGCAGAGAGCGCCCTCGCCGGACCGCCTCCTGCTGCCTTTGTTCAATCATCAGGAGCGAGGCCAACGAAAAGGCCAGCGCGACCAGCCCTGCCAACACCATCAGCGCAGCCAGTAATACTAATCCGTTTCTCTTATTCATAGATGAGGAATAAGCCCCAGCCTGTTTCCATTGATAATAAAAGGGCAAAACAGGATATATCTCAGGTATCGCTTCCATGAAGACATCATTGCGCAAAATCCGCGTCAGCCGTCCCGCCGCCTATTCAGCCCTCCCTCTCCCAAAGAAACCTTCGATATTTTCGGCACCTGAAGGCAAGAAGCGCGTGCTGGTAATCGAGGACCAGTCCGCGGTCTGCGACTTGGTCGCGGAGATGATCCACGCGCACCCACGCTGCGATTTGGCCGGCAAGGGCTCCGATGGCGAGAGCGCGGTTGAGTTGGCGCTGCAGCTGCGGCCCGACATCTTGGTGCTCGACGTCATCATGCCCGGCGTTGGTGGCATCGAAGTCCTCCGTCGCCTCGGTGGCAGCCTGCCTTCGATGAAGGTGCTGATCTTCTCGGGCAAGCAGGAGCCTCACATCGTCCGCGCCTTGATGCAGGCCGGCATCCATGGCTTCGTGAACAAGAACGGCCCGCTCTCCGAACTCCGCAAGGCGCTCGAGGCCATCGCCCTGGGCAACACATGGTTCAATGAAGACTTCAGCCGGACGGTCCGCCAAGCCCTCGCCTCCCCCGCCCACTTGGGCGAAGGGATGATCGACCAGCTGACCCCGCGCGAACGGGAGATCGCCGTACTCATCGCCCAGAGCCACAGCAGCAAGGAAGTCGCGGGTC
>JBIILC010000162.1:0-2746 GCA_044232865.1 Opitutales bacterium
TTGGCCAGCGACACTTTGTCGGCCTCGGGCAGGGCCACGGCCTTATCGGTCGGCGGGATCGGTCGGACGGCGGCCGGGATATTGTCCTTCGGGCCATCGGCCAAAGCCACGGCGGCAAAAAGGGAAAGGAGCAGAAGGGCGCGCATGCGGGTATAAATAAAACCAAGGCCACGGGGAGGCCATTTCGGGGTTCCCAAGGTCTAGACTACGACCCACCTGACCGACAAGTGTTCCTTCTAGCCAGATAACGACACGAATGGGTCACAGCGGCCATTTTCCTCGCCTCCGCCCTTCCCCTTCCTCACATCTCCGGGCAATGGCCCTACTCAGTCTCCTCGACGTCTATGTCAGCTTCGGCGGCCCTCCCGTCCTGGACCACCTGAACCTCCAGATCGAGGAAGGCGAACGCGTCTGTCTGCTCGGACGAAACGGTGCCGGCAAGACGACCCTGATGCGTATCGCCGCCGGCGAGTCCGCCCCTGATACAGGCACTGTCACCATCCCCGACGGCGTCTGCATCGCCCGGCTGACCCAGGAGATCCCCGAGAGCCTCCCGGGCAACGTGCGCGATATTGTGACTTCCGGCATCCGGGCTGACGACCATTCCGAGGACTGGGAAAAAGACCTCCGAGTCGACGACCTGATTGCCCGCCTCGGCCTCCCTGAGGACCGTGAGTTCAATGACCTCTCTGGCGGTCTTAAGCGCCGCTGCCTCCTCGCCAAGGCCTTGGCCGCCAAGCCGGGCCTGCTCCTGCTCGACGAGCCGACCAATCACATGGATCTCGATTCGATCCTATGGATGGAAGAGTTCCTCCTCGAACAGAAGATCCCCCTGCTCTTCGTTACGCACGATCGCGCCTTCCTGCGCCGCATGGCTAACCGCATCATCGAACTCGACCGCGGTAAGCTCGCGAGCTGGTCCTGCGACTACGACACCTACCTCATCCGCAAAGAAGAACTCTTCGTCGCCGAAGAACGCCAGCGCGCTGCCTTCGATAAGAAACTCGGCCAGGAAGAAGCTTGGTCTCGCCGCAGCCCTGGCGCCCGACGAACGAAGTCTAACGCCCGCATGGAAGCGCTCGTGAAGATGCGCGCTCAGCGCGGTGCGTTGCGCTCCGTCGCCGGCTCGGCCAAGATGGAAATCAGCGAAGCCGAACGCTCCGGGGTCCGTGTGGTCGAAGCTGAAGAAATCGCCTTCGCCTACCCGGGCGGCACGCCGCTTATCCGCGACTTCAGCCTCGTCCTCAACCGTGGCGACAAGGTCGGCCTCATCGGTCCGAACGGCGCCGGCAAGACCACCCTGGTCAAGATGCTCCTCGGCCAGCTGGCGCCCACCTCTGGCATCCTGAAGTTCGGTACGAAGATGGAAGTCATCTACTTCGACCAGATGCGCGAGCAGATCGACGACGATAAGACCGTCGCTGAGAACCTCGCTGGAGACAGCGATACAGTCACGGTCCAAGGCCGCTCGCGCCACGTGATCAGCTACCTGCAGGACTTCCTCTTCGACCCTTCCCGCGCTCGCTCCAAGGCCAAGGTGCTCTCGGGCGGCGAACGTAACCGTCTCCTCCTCGCCCGACTCTTCACCAAGCCGGCCAACGTGCTGGTGCTCGACGAACCGACCAACGACCTCGACGCCGAAACCCTCGACGTCCTAGAGGACATCCTCGTGGATTACGCCGGCACGCTGATCATGGTCTCCCACGACCGTGCCTTCCTCGATAACGTGGTCACGAGTACGCTTGTCTTCGAAGGTGACGGCGTCGTCACCGAGCACGCCGGCGGCTACACCGACTGGCGCAACGAACTCGCCCGCATCGCCGTGGCCAAGCGTACCACTGCCGTCGGTATCGCCACGAAGACCGTCGCGGCGAAGTCGACTGTCTCCGCGCAGCCTGGCGCCAAGCTCAACAACAAGGAGCGTAAGGAACTTGAAACGCTCCCCGGCAAGATCGAGCAGCTCGAAGCCGAACAGGCGCAGATCACCGTGCAATTGGGCGACCCCGAGATTTATAAGGATGGCGGCACCAAGGCAGCGGCCTTGCAGAAGCGACTCCACGCCGCCGAAGCGGAGCACTCCGAAGCCCTGTCTCGCTGGATGGACTTGGACGCCCGTAAGGAAGCCTAAGCTGGGAAGTCAGCTCCTGCTAGGGATGGCTCCTTGCCGTCTCGACGGTCTTTTGTGCCGATATTCAGATGATATACGCAGTTAACGGCGATTGCCCTTTTGCGTCTTCTGACCAATATACTCAATATTAGCCTTAAAAATAGGGTTAATTCTCACCATGGCACCCAACGCTCCGACCCCCCTGTTCCGGGATTACACTGTGCCGATTTTTGATAGCCTGCCCGGCTCGGGCCGCTGAACCCATGCCGATCAGCATGAAAAGCCCTCGTAACGTCCTGCTCGCACTGGGTTGGTATGACCACCGCCTGCTGCAAGGCATCGCCACGTATGCCTCCGAGCACCGCTGGCACCTGGCTTCCCACAGCATCATCCATGAGAAGGTGATCCCGTGGGGCTGGGATGGCGACGGCATCCTGGCGTGGCTCGGTGCCGGCGACGATCTGGCCGACTTCGTCCGCAAGGCCGATAAGCCGACCGTCGACTTCTCCCTACGCCGTCGGGATACGCCCTTCGCCCACGTGGTGCAGGATCACGCGAAGACTGGGGAGCTCGTCGCCGAACATTTCATCGAGCGCGGGATGACCCGCTTCTGCTTCTTCAGCGACACCGAGAACTGGT
>JBIILC010000046.1:0-10207 GCA_044232865.1 Opitutales bacterium
GTCGCACCGTTATCACTGAGGCGACCGTCCGCGGTGATCATCTCGGAGACCAACTTGTCCCACGGAGTGCCAGCGGAGAGGCGAGCCTTGAGCCAGTCCTCAAAGGTGAACGCCGGGACGCCCTTGGCAAAAGTGTCCTTGACGCGCAGAAGGTCCGCCATCCAGTTAAACATCTGCATCGTGTAACCCGACGATAAGAGCAGCTCGTCAATCAACTTGGCCCGCTTATCCGGGGCGTTGCTAGCCAGGAACGTAGAGGCTTCCGTGGCGGTCGGCACGCGACCCGCGGCGTCGAGGTAAATTCGGCGTAGGAACTGCTCATCCGTCGCCGGTGCATTGAGCGTCTGCTTGTTGGCGGTCAGGACCGAGGCGACGAGCCGATCGATGTCGGCGGCGGCGGAGGCAATCACGGCCGGGCTGAAGCTATTGCGACGTGCGAGCTCGACGCAGCTCTTGGCGAAAGCAATGTCCTCGGCGGAAAGGAGCTCCGCCTTGAAATGGAAGGTCCGTCCATCCCGCGACTGGAGGGTGATGAATTCGCCGGCGAGTCCGCAGAAGCGCGCATCCAGCTTCTGGCCTTCCTTGTCGGTCCAGACATGCCAGATAGCGGCACGTTCACCCAGCGCGGCGACCGGAGCAGCCGGAGGGGTCACGGCCTTAATGACGGGCTCCACCTTCTTGGCCTCCTTCTTAGCTTCCTTCTTAGGAGCCGCGTGGACGATCAGGCCTAGGCAAAGGCAGGCAAACAAGGCGAGGAGGCGCATGGGGGTGTTCACTGACTATAGAACCCCAGACGAAGAATGATAGTTTCATCTCATCTTAAGGTTTACCCCATAGCCGACTCTCCTAGATTGCCTTAGGTTTGACCCAGTTTTATCACCCAGACCGCGCTTGATGAACCCCCTACCTCATCTCCGTCCCCCGGGCGCCACCCTCCGCCCTCGCCTCAAGGCCTGCCGCGTCTTGGGCATCGACCTCGGCACGACGAATTCCTCTGTAGCTGAACTACGCTGGTCGCCTACGCATCCCGACGAGATTACCATGGCCGAGTGCCTCGAGGTCGCACAGCCAACGCTCAGCGGAGAATTCACCTCGGTGCTGCTGCCCTCTGTAGTCAGCCACTTCTCCGACCGTCAGCTGATTGGCGAAGGCGCTCGTCGCTGCCTTTCACGGTCGGTCGAACTCGGCCTGCGACCTAACGCCAACTATCTAGCGGAAGCCAAGAACGAGATGGGCATCGGTCGGCTTTACCCACAGGCGAAGGCCGGCTGTCGCACCCCAGCCGAAGTGTCCGGCCAGATCCTCCGCTTCCTCCGCGACCAGGTTACCGGCCCCGTCGCCCGCACGGTCGTGACAGTCCCGGCATCCTTCCAGATCTCGCAACGCGAAGACACCTTGCTCGCCGCCGATCTCGGCGGCCTAACGCTCGGTCACGGCGACCTGCTCGACGAGCCGCTGGCCGCCTTCCTCGATTTCATCGCCCGCCAAGGCCAGGCCGCGCTCGACGGTATCAGCGAGGAGACGGAGACGATGATCATCGATTTCGGCGGCGGGACTTGCGATGTCGCGATCTTCACCCTCCGCCGCCAGCCCGACGGCACCCTGAGCGTCAGCCCGCGCGCCGTCTCCCGCTACCACCGCCTCGGCGGCGCCGACATCGACCGCGCGATCGTGCATGCGGTCCTCATCCCCGAACTGGCCCGCCAGAACCAGGTCGACCTGGGCGACTGGGAATACGAAGTCCGCAAGGAGCAGCTCGAGCCTCAGCTGCTGGCGACGGCCGAACAACTAAAGACGGGGCTCTGCGAACTGCTCGCCCATCGCCAAGCCCATGGCGCCGACCTCCGTGCGATCCTGGCTGACACCGTCAAGACCTACCCGGGCGTGCAGACCCTCCGCCTAGCCGAGGGCAAGCTACTCACGCTCACCACCCCGACGCTCGATGGGCTCCGCTTCGCCGAACTGATGGAGCCGTTCCTCGACGACGAGAGCCTGCAGGCGCATGAGGATGAATACACGCTCAGCTGCTCGGTCTTCGCCCCGATCGCCGACGCCCTCGAACGCGCCAAGCTCCGCCCGGACCAAGTCGGCTTCCTGCTCGCCGTCGGCGGGAGTTCCCTCAACCCGCTGGTCATCCGCGCCCTGCAGGACTACTTCGGTGAATTCCTGGTCCATCGCTTCGACTCGGCCTTGGACATGCAGGTCGCCGTCGCTCGCGGCGCCGCCTACCACGCCCTGCTACTTCACCTCTACGGACGAAGCCTGCTCACCCCAGTCGCCAGCGACGTCTTGCGCCTCGAGACCGACCAAGGGCTCATCGAAATCGTCGCCCGTGGACAAATCCTTCCGGCCGCGGGTGACCTACGCCCTTCCGACCGACATCGGATCGTCGCCCCCGGCGGACCGATCCGCATCGCTTTCTGGGCTGGCTTCGGCCCTGACGCGCGACCGGTTTTCGCCGGTCTCACGCAGCCCATTCCCGCGGGGATGGCGTTGACGCTTTCCTACGACCTGGACGCCAACCAACGTTTCACCTTCGGGCTGACGCCGGCCGATGGCGGTGAGACGTTCGAAGGTCGTATCGAATCCCCGCTCCACAACGTGGTCAATCCCGGCAAGGACCGCGAGATGATCCTGCGCATCGAACGCAGCATCCGCGCCGGCGAGATCCCGGCGGAGTCCGTCCCCGCCCGCCTACTGGAACTCGCGCTGCTACACAGCAAGGTCTGCATGCATGACAAGGCCATCGCCCTGCTCAAGCGCCTGATCCGCCAGCAGCCCGAATACCGGCAGAGCGGCCTCTGCCATCTGGCCAATATCTACGGCCGCAAAGGCGACGCGTATCGGCAGGAGAAATGTTTCCTCGACGCGGTCATCGCGGGCAGCGCGATGGCCCTGCTCAACCTGGCCAATCTCTATTCCCGCACGGGCCGATGGGCCGACGCCGAGGAGATGTGCCGCCGATTCGAAGCCGAGGAACCCAGCGCCATCGGCCTCGTCCTCCTCTCCCGCTGCCTCCGCGCCCAGAATAAACGGGATGAGGCCGACGAGGCGCTGACCGATGCCTTCACGCGTTTCGGCAAGGACCTGACGGCCCTCGACGACGTATCCTTCTCGTGGTACCGGACGGCGGTGACGATGCGCGACGATCCGGAACGCCGCCTTCAGGCGGATAACGAGGAACATCGCCGCAAACAGGTCGCCACCAATGTCCCTCGTCCAATGCGGGACGGCGAACTGCCCCTCCTCGAGTCGAACTCCGATCGACCGACCCCGTGACCTGGCTCCCCCCAATTGACCGGTTAACTCAGGCTCAGTCGGCTTCCGTCACCGCAGAGACCAACCACCCTCTGATTGTCCGCGGCGGGCCCGGCTCCGGCAAGACGGTCGTCCTCCTCCACCGCGCTAAGCGGCTTGGGCTAGCCTCGGGTCAACCGTCCAAGGTTGCGCTTCTGGTCTACACGAACGTCCTCCGCGATTTCATCCGCTCCGCGACACATGAGCTGGGACTATCCGAGGAGACCGTGCTGACGTTCGACCACTGGTGCCGACTGCGCTACGTCGAACTCGTCGGGCCACCGCCGGTCGATAAACAAGGGCACCCTGATTTCAGCCTGATCCGTAAGGGACTGCTAGCCCGGCTGAGCGTGGGGAAGTCGACGCCACTCCTTGACGCCGCACTCGTCGACGAAGGGCAAGACCTCGACGACGAGTGCTACGCCTTGCTCCGTCTGTCAGCCCGTCACGTCACCGTCGCCTTCGACCTGAAACAGTCTCTCTACCGTGAGGCCGGGGAAACATCCATCCGCCACGCCCTCGGAGCGACCACGCGCGAACTCGACCTTCAAGCGACCTACCGCGCCTGCCCTTACGTCGTCGACCTCGCCTGCGAGTTCATCGCCGATGAGTCCGAGAAGCAGGCTTTCCGCGACCAAGCCGCCACGACCCAGACTGAACGCCAGACTCCGCTGCTCTACCTGGCCGCGGACGAGGCCGACGAACGTCACCGGTTGGTCGAGATCCTACGCGAACGGCTCCTCCGCAACGAACGTGTCGCCATCCTCTTCCCGACTCTCCCCCAGGTGGCCCTGTTCGCCGACTTCCTCCGCGCGCAAGGCATCCTGGCCGACCGTCAGCCCCAGACCGACCTCCAAGGCCGCCGTGCGCCCCTCGATTTCGCTTCCGGACGCCCGGCCGTGCTGACCTACCACAGCGCCAAGGGTCTGACCTTCGATTCGGTGCTGATGCCCGGCGTGACGCGGTCTGCCATCCGCGCCCGGCATACCGCCGCGCGACGCATGCTTTTCGTGGCGATCACGCGCGCGACCCACTGGGTCTACGTAAGTGCCTTAGCCAAGGAATGCAACGAGTCGATGCACACGGCGATGAAGGCATTACAGTCCCGTCGCCGAGCCGTACTGCAGACCAAGGCCGACCTGCCGCGCAAGGCCCCGACTCCCACCCCGTCGCCCAAAGGCGACTGGACGGATATCTGAACGTCAGGCGCCCTCCTGCAAAGCGTCGGTGAAGAAAGCGATGCCGAGCACGATGCCGGTAAGGATATCGCTGAGGCTGCCCAGGTAGGTCAGAATGCCAGGCTCAACCGTCGGGCTAAACAAGAGCTGCAAGGAGAAGAGCGCCAGGACGAATACCATCATCCACGAGGCCCATCGCTGATAGAAGAATAAGCCTCCCATGCTGACGAAAAACAGCAGGACGCCCGCACCCCAGAACAGCAGCGTCAGCAGATCCGTGAACTCGAAATCGCCGGCGGATTCAGCCCGATACCATTCAGCCAGAGCCTCGGGCAGAAGTTTTTCCGCTACGAAGGCCAGCCCGATCGACAATGCGATCAGCGCAAACAAGGCGACGAGGCAGAAACGAAGGACGATGCGGACCTTTGATTTATCCATGAGCGAATTGTCGGAACCAACCCCGCCCCCGCAACGCCAAAGGTTACCAGCCTTTCCGACCAAACATCCTGCCACCCCAAACAATCCCTTGCTCAAAGGGAAACCGGAATGTTTGCATCGGTCTTAGGTAGTGATGACCGGCCCGGTCATCCGTGGGCGCACGGGCCGCACGCCCCTACCTTTATGCTCCGAACTAACTATCCGGTCCCCCTATGCTGCCCCCCCTTGTGCGCAGAGTTGGCCCGCAACCTGCCACCCGAGGCCGTAACCCGCCACCCGTAACTATTTTTACTTTTTCACCTTTGCACAGGCCGCAGGCCGATTTGCACCTTTGCACTTCTTGCTCTGATCCTCGTGCCCTCTGGCCCTCGTGTCCTCGATTCAGCACCATGCCCACATGCCAACTCCTAATTTCACCCTCCGTCATCTGCCATCCGTCATCTGGCATCTGTCATCCATGATCGTCATTTCCCCACATGCTTCATCACCGCCTTGGTCATTCCATCCCGGGCCGCCGGAGAATGACTATGGCCGCTGGGAATATCGTTATAAATCTCCTTGGGAATATTCAGCTGATTGTAGGTCGCATAGATGCTCGTCGGCGGACAAGTGGTGTCGATGAAGCCGACGGTGAAATAGGCGCCGGCCGCCTTGGTACGCGTGGCGAAGTTCATGCAGTCGAGATAACGGAACGCCTCGACGACGCTGTTGTCGGGCTTGCCGTCTTTCATCGGGACGATCTTGGGCCAGCCGGCGATGCGATTCACGAGCATGCCACTGTGGTCACAGCCTGCGGGCACACCGGCCGCGAAGAAGGTGACGCGCGCATCGAGTCCGGCTGCCGCGATGGCCTGGTAACCGCCCTGACTGGCGCCCGACACCACGACATGCTTCCCATCCCATTCCGGCTGGGAGGTCAGGACGTCGATCCCCCGGATGAGTCGTAGCATCATGCCGGTGAAGTAGGCTTTCTCGCGGTCGCTACGGAACTCGTAGCGATACGGATTCATGGGGCCGGCATAGAGATCCGCGTAGAACTGCTTGGGCTTTCCGTTGGGTAAGCCGTGCGCGTTCATGTCCATCGCAAGGAAACCCTTACTCGCCCAGTTGGCGGAGCCGCCGAGGGAACTATCGCTCACGCCAGCACCATGCACGGAGAGGATGATGGGCAGGCTCTTGGGCTTGGCTCCGACGGGCTTGGACATGTAACCCGAAATCTGCAGTCCGAGCGCCGGCGCGGTGACGTCGAAAGACTCGATGTCTATGATCGGCGATTTGACGGAGACTAGCTTGGGCTGGACGGGCACGGCGGCCAATTTCTTCTTCATACCATCCCAGAAGGAGTCGAAGTCATCCGGCACCGGCAGGCTGCGCTTGATCTCAGTCGGATCGATAGCGGCACCGCCGAGACCAAAGATGGGAGCGACCTTGGCCTTGGCGTTGGCACGGTAGACGGCGCGTACTTGAATGAAGCCAGGTTCATTCAATGATCCAGTGGCCACGGCCTTACCATCGACGAGCTCGCTCACTCCCTTCTGATCGGTGGCCAGTCCGTCCTTCAGGATGGACCATTCGACGAGTCCGACGGCGGGCTTGCCGCTATCGGTCACCGCCAGATTGAAGACGACCTTCTCACCCTGACGGTAAATCGCGTCCGCTCGCTCGGCCCGGGCCGCGATCTTGATGAGCGAATCCGGCGCCGCCTTCTTGGCGGACTGGGCGATGAGGGGCTGCCACAGCAGCGCCGCGACGAGGGGTAATAGTCGGGTCATATCATTGCTATGACCCTGCCCTCTCATTCCGTCAACCCCCGCCCTCACAAGGCAGTCTAAGCAAAGGGAAACCGGAGACCGGATTTTAATTTTCAGGTCCCAGGTCTCGGCCATCGGGTCCCAGGTCTCGGCCATCGGGTCCCAGGTCTCGGCCATCGGGTCTCAGGTTCAGGCGTTCGGCACCGGGTACAGGTTCAGGACCCGCACCCGTACCTGTACCTGATAACCCGCATCCGTTACCCGATCACCGAGACCTGAAGATGATTCCTTACACCCGTAATCTGTCTCCCACTTTTGCACCTTTGCACAGGCCGCAGGCCGATTTGCACCTTTGCACGGTCTCTTGTCTCTCTGGCCAACTGGCCCACGGGTCAACCGGTCAACTAACGAACACCTTAGCTTTCATCCTTCATCTCCCATCCTCAATCTTTCCACCTATCCTCGCGAGACGATCCGTTGAAGCCTAGCGTGGCATAAGATTGCCCCCGCCCGAAGTCAGGCCAAGGTGCGTTCATGCGAACCCCTGCGCTGCTTCTGTCCCTGTTGGCCTGCCTGGCTCTGCCAGCCGCCCAACCAAATATCCTTCTCATCATGGTGGATGACATGGGTTGGGCTGACCTGGGTTGCTACGGTAGCGAGATCCCGACTCCGAATATCGATGCACTCGCCAAGAAAGGCGTGCGCTTCACGCAGTTCTATAACACGGCACGTTGCAGCACCACCCGTGCTTCCCTCCTGACGGGTCTCTATCCTCATCAAGCTGGCATGGGCCACCTCGACGGCATGCGTCTGCCGGAATCGCTGGGTACCCACGGTCGCCTCAACGACCGCGCAGTCACGATTGCCCAAGTCCTCGGCACCGCCGGCTACCACACGTCGATGGTCGGCAAATGGCATCTTGGCCAGCAATCCGGGACGACGCCTTGGAATAAGGGTTTTCAACGCTCGACGACGACGCGCTTCGGCGAACTGTACTTCCCTAACGAGAAGCATAAACCTGGCACGGAGTTCGTCTACCTAGACGGACAGGAAACGCCGGCAGCATCCCCCAAGGTCGGCACGGGCGAATGGTACTCGACCTTCATGTTCACAGATTGGGCCCTGAAGTTCGTCGACGACGCGAAGCAGCAGCAGAAACCGTTCTTCCTCTACTTCGCCCACGGTGCCCCGCACTTTCCACTGAAAGCACCCGCCGAGGTGATCGCCAAATACCGCGGTAAATTCAAGGCAGGCTGGGACAAGCTGCGCGCAGCCCGACACGCCAAACAGATCGAACTCGGCCTGGTCGATCCGAAGTGGCCCCTTTCGCCCCGCCCCGAAGAAGTCGCGGCTTGGGATTCGCTCCCGCCGGAAGATCAGGATCGTTTCGACCACATGATGGCCACCTACGCGGCGATGCTTGATTGCGTCGACCAAAGCGTGGGCCGCATGGTCGCCGGCCTCAAGGAACGGGGCATGCTTGATGATACACTCATCCTCTTCCTCAGCGATAATGGTGGCAACGCCGAGGGTGGCCCGCGCGGCATCACCCAAGGCGGCGAGATCGGCTCGGCCGATTCATCCGTCTTCCTGGGGATGAGCTGGGCGACGCTCAACAACACGCCCTTCCGCCGCTTCAAGCACTTCACGCACGAAGGCGGCATCAGCTCCCCGCTCATCGCGCACTGGCCTAAAGGCATCCCGTCCGAACGCTACGGCAAGCTCGAGAAGCAACCCAGCCACCTGATTGACGTGATGGCCACGGCGGTCGATCTTTCTGGCGCCACCTATCCCGCGACATTCGAGGGACATCAGATCCTACCGAAGGAAGGACTCAGCCTCCGTCCTGCCTTCCTCGGCGAACCGCTGCATCGCGTGAAACCGATCTTCTGGGAGCACGAAGGCAACCGCGCCGTCCGGAGTGGCCCTTGGAAAGCGGTGATGAAGCTCAAGGGCGAATGGGAACTCTACAATATCGAGGAAGACCGCACGGAGCAGAACAACCTGATTGGCATCAATAAAGCCATCGCTGGTCTGCTGATCACTCAATGGAACGACTGGGCGGCCACGAGCTTCGTCGACCCTTGGACCGGCCCCGCCCGCAACAACTGGGGCGAAGAACCGCGCCCAGGCAAGAAGGCCGGGAAGAAGTAGGCCTACTTCGCCGCCGGTAACTCGACCGCGTGGGCGTAGAACGCGATCTGGTCGTACTCCTTCTTATGATTGCCGAAGCCCTTGCGCAAGGTGGTGCGCAGGGCGTTCGTGCCACCAGCCTGCATGATGTCTGGTCCTTCCTGGGCTAATAGTTCGGTATCCTTGTTTCCGGGACGGACGATGGCGATGTGCCCTGACTTGGTGGGATCGGGATTCTTCAGCGAAGCGAGGACGAGCCTGCCGTCGTTCGCCGCCGATTGCGCCGCCGCCCCGTCCTTCAAGGCCACCCAGCCAGCCTTCTTGCCGGCATCAGAAGCCAGCCAACTGAATTGCGCATTAGCAAGAAGCACGACGCCATGCTCCGGCGGACGCAGAACATAGACTCCTAGGCGTTCGGTCGCCGCGGCGACGAACTGGCTGCAATGGGTGTGCTTGTTCTTGGCATCCTTGATGGCCTGCCCAGTCGGCAGCCCGGTCTTCCAATCGACGATGGCGCCCGGCAACCAGAGCTTATCGACCTCCATGGCCTCGAGCCGCTTCCAAAGTTCTTGGGTCTGCCCTTTACTCCGCGCGGTCCAGCGCACGGCCTGCTCGACCAACGGCTCCCATCCGGCGGTCTGCTCCGGATGCGGACTGGAAGTGAAGACCCGACCCAATCCGAAAGTACTCCGGACCATGGCCGGAGAGTTCACCATCACACCGACGGGGGTATCGTTCAGGGCCAGTTCACTCCGGAACGTGACCAAGACCTCGAAGTCGGGCAGATCCTTGCGGACATCCGCCTTGATGATCGGGCCGTTCGCATAGCGGATACCTCGATCAGTCAGTTTTTCCCCAAAGGCCTGGCCATCGATTTTCACCTCGCCCTGCCCTCGTCGCCACTTAGGCGAGACGGTCTTGGCATTCAGCACGCCCACGGCCCACTCGAAGCCACTGCACGCGAGATAAGCGCCGGCGCAGATGCCGACATACCCGCCGCCATGACGTACAAAATCCCGGACCTCTTCGCGACCTTTCTCGCCGAGGCCGGCGGCTTCCGCGCTACCGCTACCGCCAGTGAACATGACGAGGTCATAACCCTTGAGAGCGCCGGCCGCAATGTCGGCACCCTTTAGCCGGGTGAGCTTGATGTCGGCAGTCTGACCGAGAATCGCCTCCACCGACGGGATACCCTTCCCCGTCGCACCCTTGTCGTCATAGACGGCGACCTTGATGACGGGGCGATCCGCAGCGACGAGGCCGAGGGTTAACAACAGGAAAGCGAAGCTGTGTCGCATGGGTTCAGCGTAAAGGATGCTGGCGGTCGGCCAATGGGAGCGTGACCTTCTTACCACCGGCGGCGAACGACGCAAAAACACCCATGGTGAGTTCGATGGTCTCGCGGCCAGC
>JBIILC010000163.1:0-2741 GCA_044232865.1 Opitutales bacterium
TGGTCTTTTCCAGCGATAATGGCCCGGCGAAATCCAGGGCCAACGATATCGGCGTAACGGGAAAATATCGCAGTCACTACAACGTCGGTGAAACCGGCGGCTTGCGGGGCCAGAAAACCAGCCTCTTTGAAGGCGGCGTGCGGGTGCCGTTCATCGTGCGGTGGCCGGGCCGAGCGCCGGCTGGCCTGAAAAATGACGCCACCGTGCTGACGGCGGTGGACCTTCTCCCGACCTTCTGCGCCATCGCCGGAATCAACCCGCCGGAAGCAATCGACGGCGAGAACCTGCTGCCGGCCATCAAGGGCGAAGTGGCTCGGCGCACGCGGCCCATCTTCTGGCGCATCAGCGGGAACCGGAGAGAAGCCGACTACTGGCCTGACTTAGCGGTGCGCGACGGAGACTGGAAACTGTTCACCACCTTCGACGGAAAGCGCTCCGAACTCTACGAGCTGCCGTCAAACCGTGCTGAAGATGTGACCAAGAATCAGGCCAAGGAACACCCGCAGATCGTCGCCCGCCTGACCCAGCTCGCGCTGGAGTGGAACGCCACACTGCCCACCAAGGCGGACCCCGCCTGTTCGGCGGAACCGCGATAAGCCCGGCGTAAAGAAAAGCAGGCTGGAGCGGTGTGTCGTCCAGTGATTGACTGCGGTCGATGCTCGATTGGATTCATAGCCAGACCCTGCTGCCCGCCGACGGCTGGATTCTGCTGCTCGCGCTCTTCGGGGCGATGTGCATCGGGCTTTCGAAATCTGGCCTCGCGGGAACGGCCACGCTCAACGTGGTCATCATGGCCAAGATCTTCGACGCCAAGCCCTCCGTGGGTATCGTGCTGCCGATGCTCATCGTGGCCGACCTGATGGGCTACCTGATCAACCGCAAGGGTGGGAGTTGGAAACAGATCGTTCCGATGATTCCCGCTGCGGTCGTGGGCGTCATCGCCGGCTGGATACTCCTCGACCGGGTCGACAACGGTACGGCGCGCATCGTGATCGGGGTGCTCATCCTCGCCCTCCTCGCCTTCAACGTCGTCCTCAATCGCCGCCGGGAGCAACTCCTCGCGCTCACCCGCCACCGTACCTTCACCTGGGGCATGGGCGGGATCGCCGGCATCTCGACGATGCTCGCCAACGCCGCTGGGCCGGTGATGACCGTGTACCTGCTCGCCCAGCGATTAGAGAAAAAAGAGCACCTCGGGGTCTTCTGCCGCTTCTTCCTCTTCATCAACCTCTTCAAATTGCCCTTCAGCGGTAGCCTCGGAATTGTCACCGGACCGTCACTGATGACCAACCTAGTCCTGCTGCCTGGCGTCGTCGCGGGCATCGTGCTCGGCTGGCTGCTCCTGAAACGCATGCCGCAGAATGCCTTTGAATCCGTACTAGCCTGGCTCACGGCCTTCGCGGCGGTCTGGCTGATCGTCGGGTGACCGCTTGACTCCGCTCGGCGTCAGCTTGGAAATAAGGGTCTCATGAAGACCGCCCTTCTCTTCCTCGTCGCCCTCGCCTCCCTCCCGCTGTCGGCCGCACCGCGTAAACTCGCCGTCGGCGCCACGCCCGAAAGCGTCACCAAGGGATTCGAAGGGAAATACTTCGTCACCCTCATGGGCACCTCGCGCAAGCTCGGCGACGGCGACGGCAAGATCGCGCAGGTCGACGGCGACAAGGTGACCATCCTCACCGAAGGACTCGATGACCCGAAGGGCATCGTCTTCGTCGGCGACCGTCTCATCACCGCCGACTTCGACAAGGTCTGGTCCATCGACGCCAAAGGCCAGAAGACCCTCCTCGCCGGCCCGGCCGCCTTCCCCACCGCGCCTACGTTCCTCAATGACGTCGTTGTCTCTCCCGACAAGCAAAGCGTGCTGATCACCGACATGGGCGCGGTCACCAAGATGCGTGGCGCCGACGGCAAACTCTTCGACATCGACAGCCCTGAGCACAAGGCCATCCCGGTCGTCGCCCGCGTCTTTCGCGTGACCCTCGACGGCAAGGTGACCGAAGTCATCGCTCCGAGCCCGATCATGCTTAACCCCAATGGCATCGACGTGCTGGCCGACGGTCGTATCCGTATCGCGGAGTTCTTCCTTGGCAACGTCCTCGAATACAAGGATGGCGCCTTCAAGACCATCGCCAAGGGACACCGCTCCGGCGACGGCATCGTCCATGATTCCAAGGGCCGCTTCTATATCTCCGAAGTCATGACCGGCCGCGTCACCCGCTACGAAGCCGATGGCTCCGCCCCCAAGGAACTCGGTCAGGGCCTCAAGGCCGCGGCCGACCACTGCCTCGACGAGAAAGCTGGTGTACTCATCGTCCCGGACAGCAAGGCCGGCGAGCTGGTCTTCCTCGCACTCTAAGGCGGCCCAAGGCCTTTAAAGAACAAGGGACAGGGCTTGCCCTGTCCCTTTCTTCGTCTTTGCACTTTTGCACCAAAGCACCGTATCCTCCCTTCACCCCCATGAAGTCCCTACTCTCCCTCCTTGCCCTCACCATCGCCCTGCCCGTCTTCGCCCAGGACGGCTTTACGCCGCTCTTCAACGGTAAGGACCTCGCCGGATGGGATGGCGAACCCGGCCTCTGGAAAGTCGAAGACGGCGTGATCGTCGGCACGAGCGAAGTCGGTAAGCCGAAGACGAACTCGTTCCTGATCTGGAACGGCAAGGCGAAGGACTTTGAGGTCCGCGCGACGGTCAAGGTCATCGGCGACAACAACTCGGGCGTGCAATACCGCAGCCGCCGCCT
>JBIILC010000047.1:0-10164 GCA_044232865.1 Opitutales bacterium
TCGCGGCGGCCGGGCGACTTATCAATCGCGGCGCCGGTTGCCCCGAGGAAAGGTTCGCAGAGCACGAGACGTAGCTTGGGATTGGCCGCGCGTGCCGCCGTCAGCAGTTCGTCGTAGGTGCGTTCGAAGACCTCGGACGCGACGCCTTTGCTACTGTCGTTGACGCCGATGAGCACGCTGAGGACGTCGGGTTTCAGCTCGAGCGTGTCCTTGGGCCAGCGCTTGGCTAGATCGAGCACCGTGTGACCGGAGACGCCGCGATTGAGGAAAGTCGCGTTCTGTCCAGGAGCCCCGGCGCCGATCCGGGCGGCGAGGAGGTAGACGAACCCGTGGCCGTGGATGTGGTTGAGGTCGGCGCCGCGCCCGCGGTTACCGTCGGTGATGGAGTCGCCTTGGAAGAGGATGCGGGGAGACTCGGGCAATCCAGGCAGGGGCTCCCCGGCGACCGCTTGTCCGACGCAGAGCAACGCGGCGAGGATGGACCTCATTTATTCTTCGCCTTGGCGTTCTTCTTGCCTTGGTTGGCGTCCGCGACTGGGTCGTAGTCCGGGTTGGCTGTGGGGAATTGGGCGTCGACCGACTTCAGCCAGGTGTCGAGGCGCGTACGCAAGGCCTTGGCGCGTTCGGGCTGGGTGGCGGCGAGATTCTTTGCCTCACTGACATCATTCGCGAGGTCATAGAGCTCGTCGCGGCCGTCTTCGTAGAAGTGTACCAAGCGGAAGTCGCCGCTACGGATGGCGCTGTAAGGCGTGGCGCCTCCTGGGTGGTAGTGCGGGTAGTGCCAGAAGATTGCGTCGCGATCGGGTTTGGCGCCTGACTTTAGGAGCGGGGCGAGGCTGATACCGTCAACGAGAGACTGGAGTGGCTTCACGCCCGCGAGTTCGAGAACCGTCGGGTAGAGGTCGGGCGTGATGGCTGGCGTCGCTTCGACTAGGCCGGCCTTGGTGACGCCAGGCCAGCAGATGATGAGGGGGACGCGGACTCCGCCTTCGTAGGCCGAACCCTTCCCCACGCGTAGCGGTGCGTTGTTGGTCACGCCGAGTAGGCCGCCGTTGTCGGAGGTGAACACGATTAGGGTGTTCTCATCCAGCTTGAACCGCTTCAGTGCGGCGCGAATCGTACCGAGCGAGTCATCGACGCTGGCGACGAGGGCAGCGTAGGTCGCGTTCTTCTGCGTGACCTCGGGCTGCTTTGCGGCTTTCGCCTGATATTTGGCGACGACTTCGGGTTTGCCGGCGATGGGCGTGTGCACGGCGTAGTGCGGGAGATAGATGAAGAACGGCTTATCTTTATTCGTTTCAATGAACTTCACCGCCTCGGCGGCCTCGCGGTCGGTCAGGAATTCGCCGTCGGGCCCTTCGGGTAGGTTGGGAATCTTATATGGCGCGAAGAAGCTGGGCGGCTGGCCGCGGGCGTAGCCGCCGATGTTCACGTCGAAGCCATGCTTGTCAGGATAGTAGGCTTCATCGCCTTCTTTCAGGCCGGGCGTCAGGTGCCACTTGCCGATGCTGGCGGTCGCGTAACCGGCGGATTTAAATTGTTCGGCGAGGGTGATTTCCTCGAAGGGGAGGAACTTCTGCCAGTCCGGAATCTTCAGCTTGGCCTTCGGGCGCCCGTGGCCAGCGATCCAGTCGGTGATGTGGAGGCGGGCCGGATATTTACCGGTGAGGAGGGCGGCGCGGGTCGGGGAGCACACCGTGCAGGCCGAATAGCCGTTGGCGAAGCGGACACCGTCCTTGGCGAGCTGGTCGATGTGGGGAGTCTCGTAGAACTTGCTCCCGTAGCAGGAGAGGTCGGTCTGGCCCATATCATCGACGAGGATGACAATCACGTTCGGCGGGCGGGCCGGGGCGGTTTGGGCGACGGCCAGGAGGGGGGCGGCGACAATCGCCGATTTCAGAAGAAGCGTTTTAAGCCAAGGGAGCATGCCGTTAAGAGGTCTTTAATCTGGTGTTTTGCAACGAATAACCCCTCGACTTCGGTTTGAGTCGTCATAGATTTCTCCCTATGCGTCCCCGTCGCCTGATCGTCTTGTTCAGCCTGTTGTTCCTTACGCTGATTGCTGGCGTATCATACCTCTCCCGCAGCGGCGAATACGTCGAGTTCGCTCCGGTCGACGTCGCCGTCCAGGTTGCCCCGCCCGCCGCGCCCGCCGCGCCCGCCGCGCTCGCCGCGCCCGTGTCACCCACGAGCGCAGCGCCCGTCGCCTCTCCTGCCATCTCGCTTAGCGGAGTCTCCGCCTTGCTGGCGGATGCATCGCGCGCAACGCCTCCGGCGGCGAGTGCCCAGCCAGCTGCCCCGACCCCGGTTAATGCATCAAAGGATGCCAGACTTGCCGGTGCCTCTCGTCAGTGGCGTCGGGCTTCGACCGTCTCTAAGGCTGAGATCGAAGCCGCTGTGGAGCGCGACTCCATGACCCCTGAAACCGCGGTGGCCTTCCGTTCCGCCTGCGGTCACGACCATGACCTTCACTTCGACTCCAAGGGAAGGCCCCTCTACTCCTGTAGCATGAAGATTCAGGTGGGGCCGGATACCACTCCCATCACCTCGACGCCGTCTTATCCACTCGCTGACACCTTCAAACTTCACAGTCGCCCGACCGCTACGCGCAAAATCTACTTGGATTTCGACGGGCATGTCACCCCCGCAGGTATCTGGAACGATGATACCGACCCCGCCCTAGTCAACCCTCCCTGGAGTATTGACGGGGCGCCTGCCTTCAGCGACGCCGAGAAGGCCGTCGTGCAGGAGGCCTTCCGGCGCGTCGCGGAACACTTTGCGCCATGGAACGTTGACGTCACGACCGAGGACCCGGGCGTGGAGTCCTTGCGTAAGACCAGTCCAGGCGACCTAAGTTACGGTATCCGGGTCGTCATTGGTGCCGTGGCTGGCGAAGCAGGTGGCGTCGCTCACTTGAATTCTTTCAGCAGTTCTGTGGACGACCCATGTTTCGTTTTCACGGAGGATGGGTATGGCGCCAATGAAATTGCCGGCATCGCTTCGCACGAAGTCGGGCACACCGTTAGCCTGATGCATCAAGGGAATCTTAACGGAACTAATCCGATTGCCCGAGAGTATTTCGGCGGTCACGGAACCGGCGCCCTTTCCTGGTCTCCGATCATGGGCAACGGTCTGCGCCCGGTGAATCAGTGGGCCAAGGGCGAATACCAAGACGCTTCCAGCACGCAGGACAACCTCGTGGCCATCGCCAACCTCACCTCGGGCATCCCGCTCGTAGCCGACGACCATGGGGGCACGCTGGCGGCGGCCACCGTTGCCCCTGGCCTCTCCGTGACGGGTGGCGGCGTCATCAGTTCCGCCCTTGATCTCGATCTCTTTAAATTCACCGCTGGACGCGGTAATATCGTCATCACCCCGAAGGTGTCTCTGTTTGCTCCCAACCTGCGCCTTCAGATCAGGGTGCTAAGTTCTACCGGAGCAATCTTGGGTACGTTCACAGGTACGGGGACGGCAGGTAACATGGCCCCGGATCCCATCACCTTCTTCGCCCCAGCCGGTGGCGTATATTATCTCGAGCTCAAGGGCATCGGGAACGGCGATGGCATTACATCGGGTTACACCGACTATGGCTCTATCGGCATTTACAGCTTCGTGGCGTCGTGGCAGGATTTTATTCAGAAGCCAGTCGCCGTCATTACTTCTGACCGAACTGGCGGTGCCTTTCCGGTCACCGTGGCTTTTGATGGTGGGACCTCCTCCGATCCTGATGGAGTGGTCGTCGGATATAGTTGGAATTTCGGAGATCCAGCTTCCGCTGGCGACAATACCTCGACCCTCCGAAATCCGTCCCACACCTATGCGGCTCCAGGGGCCTACACTGCTACGCTTGTCGTCACGGATAATCAGGGCAACGTCTCCGCCGCCGCGACCCAGGTGATTACGGTCAGCGGTACTCCTTTACCCAACTCCGTGCACGTGGGTTCTATGACCGGTTCGTGGGTCCGCAGGACCAACGTCGAGGTGGCTGGTACTGCGACCATTCGCGCCGTCAACCAGTACGGTCAGCCACTGCGCTATATCGCCGTGTATGTCACCGTCACTGGTTCGGCATCCGGTAAGGCCGCCGCCAAGACCGATGCCAATGGCTACGTCACCATTCAGATGCCCAAGCAGCGTTCAGCTAAACCGTCGACCTACACGTTTACCGTGACCAGACTGGTCTATCCGGGGTACCCCTATGTCGCCGCGGATAACCTACCGCTGTCTGCATCGGTGACGATTACGCGCTAAGGTTGGGTTTAATGGTTTAATAAAGAAGGCGGCCGTAAGGCCGCCTTCTTTATGTCCGCACCGTTGCTCCGCTTAGGCCAGCACGCCTTTGACGACGTGGGCTTCTTCGACGCCGGTGAGTTTCACGTTAAGGCCGCGGAACTTGTAGGTGAAGCGCTCGTGGTTGATGCCCATGCAATGGAGGATGGTCGCGTGGAGGTCGCGGAGGTGAACGCCGTCCTTGGCGATATTGTAGGCGAAGTCATCGGTCACCCCGTATTCGAAGCCAGGCTTGATACCACCGCCGGCGAGGAAGACCGAGAAGCACCGTCCATGGTGGTCGCGTCCGCTGGCCGGATTGCCGAAGCCGCCTTGGGTGAAAGCGGTGCGTCCGAACTCGGTGGCGAAGATGACCAAGGTGTCCTCGAGTAATCCGCGGGCCTTAAGGTCTTTGATGAGGGCCGCGGTGGGTTGGTCGATGTCGTGACACTGGTTGGGGAGCTGGCGGGACAGGGCGACGTGCTGATCCCAGCCGCGGTGGAACAGTTGGACGAAGCGGACGTCGCGTTCGAGCAGTCGACGGGCGAGCAGGCAGTTGGCGGCATAGGAGCCGGGGCGGGTCACCTCGGGTCCGTACGAATCCAGGGTGGCTTTGGATTCCTGGGAGATATCGGCCAGCTCGGGGACCGACGTCTGCATGCGGAAGGCCATCTCGTAGGCTTTGATACGAGTGATGGTCTCAGGGTCGCCCAGTTCGCGGGCGCGTTCTTCGTTCAGCGTCGCCAGGTCGTCCAGCAACTCACGGCGCTGGGCGCCATCGACGGTCGGAGGGTTCTGGAGGTAGAGCACCGGATTGGCGCCCGGCCGCAGGCCGACCCCTTGGTGATTGGAGGGCAGGAAGCCGCTGCCCCAGAGACGGGAGAAGACCGGCTGGCCGGGATTCTTGCCAGTCCCTTGGGAGACCATGGCGATGAACGCAGGTAGGTTGGCATTCTCGGTGCCGAGCCCATAGCTCGCCCAAGCGCCCATGCTGGCATAGCCAGGCTGCTGGTTGCCGGTATTCAGGAAGGTGATCGCAGGGTCATGGTTAATCGCCTCGGTGTTCAGGGTCTTGATGATACAGATATCATCAGCGATGGTCTGGATGTGCGGAAGCAGGTTGCTGATCCAGGTGCCATGCTTTCCGCAGGCCTTGCCTTCCACGAGTGGGGGGCGGACAGGGTAGTCCTTTTGTCCGGAAGTCATCCCGGTGAGGCGCTGGGTGCCCTTGATGGAGGGAGGCAGGTCTTTACCCGCAAACTCGTGCAAGGCGGGCTTGTTGTCGAACAGATCGACATGGGACAGGCCGCCGGACTGGAAGAGGCAGAGGACCCGTTTGGCCTTGGGGGCGAAATGCGGAAGGCCCGCCAGACCGCCTTCGCGCGTCTTCGTGCCGGCGGCCAGCAGCTCAGGGAAGAGCATCGAGCCGAGGGCGAGGCCACCGACGCCGCGGGCGGATTGCCCGATGAAGGTGCGGCGGGTGAGATGATTCTGAAACTCGTGTTGAGGATTCATGGCTTTAGTTGCGGGTCACGGTTTCGCTGAGGTTAAGGATGAGGGTAGCCACTTGCATCCAAGCGGCGTGCTCCGCCGCCGGGATTGTGGTATCGCGCGTGGATTCGCCAGGGCTGAGGACTTTAACCGCCCGCTCGTTGTCTGCCGCATAGCGGGCTCGCTCGCGGGCGAGAGTCTTGATGACGAGCGCCTGCTCCTTGTCCGACGGCGGACGGGAGAGGGCCTCTAAGAAGGCCCAGCGGATGCGGGCGGCGTCATCGTTGCCGCGCTGGACGATACGTTGGGCGAAACCGCGGGCGGCCTCGACGAACTGGACGTCGTTCAAGGTGACGAGTGCCTGCAACGGGGTCGTGGTGTTGCTACGGCTGATGGTGCAGACCTCCCGGTTGGGGGCATCGAAGGTGACCATGTTGGCCGGCGGGGCCGTGCGTTTCCAATAAGTATACATCGATCGGCGGTAGAGTTTATCGCCGTGATCTTGGACGAAGACCTGGGAGGTCGCCGGCGAGCTACCGTAGTGGCTGACTTCACGCCATAGGTCGAAGGGCGAGTAAGGGTTCACGCTCGGTCCGCCAAGCTGGGGGACGAGTAGACCTCCGGCCTGCAGAGCCTGGTCGCGAATGAGTTCAGCCTGCAGTCGGAAGCGCGGACCGCGGGAGAGGAGGTGGTTGGCAGGGTCTTTTTCCAAGAGCTTGGCACTCGTACGCGATGTCTGGCGATAGGTCGACGAAGTCACGATTTGGCGGATGAGTCCCTTGAGATTCCATCCTGATTCGACGAAGTCGACCGCGAGGGTGTCGAGTAGCTCGGGGTGGCTGGGCCACTGGCCCTGGAAGCCGAAGTCCGCCGCGGTCGTCACGAGGCCATCTCCGAAGAGGAGTTTCCATACGCGGTTGACGGCCACCCGGGCGGTCAGCGGATTTTCCTTCATGATGAGCCACTGCGCGAGCCCGAGGCGATTGGCCGGCGCTCCCGCGGGTAGGGCGGGGAGTTTTTCGGGGGTACCAGCTTCGACCTTCACCGTGGGCTGGGAGTAGTCGCCGCGGTTCAGGATAAAGGTTTCACGCGGTTTGGCCGACATATTCATCACCATCGTCGACTGAGGTTCCGTGAGGGTCTTGGTCCGCTCCTGGGCATTGGCCAAGTCGGTGCGGACGGCTTTCATCTCGTCGGAATGTTTAGCGCAATAGGCCCAGAGGGCCTGCTGCTGCTCGGCGGTGCGTTCCGTCGGCTTGGTCGCGAGGATGCGTAGGACGAACTCTGGTAGGTCGGTACCGTCGTCGTGGCCGGTGAAGGCGAAGAGTTCGCCCTCGCTGGGGGCGCCGCCCATTCTATTCCCGAAATAGATCTGTGCGGTCAGGTACGGCTGGTCTTTCGCGGTGATCGGCGTGGAGAACGTCAGCGTGAGGTGGTGCGTACCGGTGGCCGCGGGGGGCGACCATCCTTGGTTGAGCACGTTGAAGGCGCGCACGTCCTTCGCCGGATAGTCCTCAGTCCAGGCATCGGCGGTGATACGGCTAAACTTCTGGAGGCGATGGATGTTCACTTGATCGCTAGCGATCTTATCGGCGGTGACGTCGACGGCGGTGAGCACGTAGCGTCCGGCGAATTCATCCATGGGTTTAGGTGCGACCGGTGCCACCTTGGCCGTCTTCGCGGCCTTGGCGGCCTTGGTCGGCTTCGGGGCAGCCATTGTATCGGGGAAGACGAAGCGCAGTCCGGCGATAGGCTCAGCGGTTGGCGGGGTCTCGCCGAGGATATCGAAGGCCGTCTTGGTAATGCCTTTGAACTTATTCCCTTCGATGGTGAAGCCGCCGCCGCTGTTGGGCGTGGAGAGCTTGAGCAGCTTGACCGGGATGAGTTTCAGGCCGAGCTTCCGGTCGGCTTCCCGTTGCTGTTGCGTGCGCTCCCACTGGGCGAGCACTTGGGCGTCGGGCACCTGCAGTCGTCGATTGAGAGCGGTGATCCGTTCGAGCAGGGCGGGGAGCTCATCCGTCTTGAGGACAGTCTTACGTAGGGCGGAGGGGAGCGAGTTCACGCCGGCGTTACCGTCGGTCGCACGGTCGTCGAGCGTATTGAAGAAGGCGAACATCCGGAAGTAGTCCTTCTGGCTGATCGGATCGAACTTATGGTCGTGGCACTGCGCGCAAGCAAGGGTCAGGCCGAGGATGGATTCACCGAGGGTCTTCACGCGGTCGGCGTTGTAGTTGACGAGGTTCTCGGCCGCAATCGTGCCACCCTCGTGGGTGTTCATGTTGTTGCGCTGGAATCCGGTGGCGATGAGCTTGCCGTCGTCGGTGTCCGGCATGAGGTCACCGGCGATCTGCTCCGCGATGAAGCGGTCGTAGGGCTTGTTGTCGTTGAAGGCCTGGATGACCCAGTCGCGCCAGAGCCAGAGGTGACGCCCTCCGTCGATGGAGAAGCCGTTGGTGTCGGAGTAGCGGGCGGCATCCAGCCAATCGAGGCCCATGCGTTCGCCGAAGTGGGGACTGGCTAGCAGGCGGTCAACGAGTCGGCCGTAAGCGTCAGGGTTTTTGTCCTGAACGAAAGCTCCGACTTCGGCGGCGGTCGGGGGCAGGCCCGTCAGGTCCAGCGTGACGCGACGAATCAGCGTGTAGCGGTCAGCTTCAGCCGAAGGCTGTAAGGCCGCTTCGGTCAACTTCTGGGTGACCCAGTAATCAATCGCGGGAAGTTTGTTCGCGGCCGGTAGGGCGGGGCGTTTCGGGGAGACGAAGGCCCAGTGCTCTTCATACTTCGCACCTTGCTCGATCCAGGCCTTGACCTTCGCCTTGTCGGTCGCCGTGAGCTTCAGGTGGGATTTCGGCGGAGGCATCACGTCGTCCTCGTCGGTCGAAAGGATGCGTTCCCAGACGACGCTCTTCGTTAGGTCCCCTGCCACGATGGGCGTGCCGTTCTTGTGCTCGCGCTTGGCCTCTTCGGGGAGGTCCAGTCGCAGCTTGGCCTTACGGGCTTTCTCGTCGGAGCCGTGGCAGCTGAAGCAGTTCTCGGAAAGAATTGGGCGGATGTCCCGGTTGAACTGGATGTTCTCGGCTTGGACGGTCACGAAGGCGTTCAGGCTGAAGAAGAGGGCGAGTTGCAGGGGGCGATGCATCTGGTCTTTAGGGTATGGTCGGAAGGATTGGTAGGAGCGTTTGCCAGATTCAGAAGACTGCCGGGGCGGACGGTCTCGTTAGCATTGGGTATATCAAATAGACAACGACGAGCGGGATGGGTTTCAATCTGTATCGTCGTGGGCGAGCCCCGGGTGTTCGCCTTACCTTTGGGCTGGAGGGGGCGGGGCGATGGGGTAGATTTTGACCACCCCCTATGGCCTCTGCACCGCTGCCTTCCTCCCGTCGCGAATTCCTCGGTGCCGCCGCCTTCGCGTTAGCCGGCTTCGCCACGGCTTCCCGCCTCGCCGCGGCCGATGCGCCTAAGGCGACCGGCAAGCGCCCGCCAAATCCCTTCGTTTACAAATTCAACATCGGCAAGATTGAGGCCTTCTCGATCAGCGACGGCCACATGCTCTTTAAGCAGGGTCTCGAGCTCATGTGGCCGGAGTCCGATCGCCCGACGATGAAAGCGGCCTTGGAGTTAAACCGCGAGCGCCTCGATGCACTCCCGCTCTACGTGAACATCATGGGGCTGAAGATCGGCGACGAAGTTGCGCTGATCGACGCCGGCTTTGGCGAGCGTCACCCCAATCCGAACTTCGGCTGGCTCGCTGAGGGTCTCCGTCAGCTCGGCATCAAGCCCGAGCAGGTCACGACTGGTTTCCTGAGCCACTCGCACTCCGATCACCTCGACGGCTTCGTCGACAACGGCAAGCCGGCCTTCCCGAACGCCAAGATTTACCTGCTCCAGGAAGAGTATGACTTCTGGCGCGGACCGAGCCCTGACTTCTCTAAGTCCAAGCGCGATAAGAAGCCTTTGCCCAACATGGTGAAGACCATCTGTCGTAACTTCGATATTCTCAAGGACCAGCTCGTCATCGCCAAGGACGGACAGAAGCTTTTCCACGAGGCCGTCACCGTCCTCGCGGCCCCAGGCCACACTGACGGACATGCCTGTTTTGAGATTCGTTCCGAAGGGGAATCACTCGTGCATATCAGCGATGTCGTCCATCATCACATCCTCATGTTTGATAACGTCGGCTGGACCGTCGCCATGGATCATGACCCCGAGACCGCGGTGAAGACGCGTAAGAAGCTTTTCGCTCGGATGGCCAAAGAGAAGAGCCGTGCTTTCGGCTTCCATCTGCCGTGGCCGGGTATCGGGACCGTCGTGCCCAAGGGCGACCAATACGCCTGGGTGCCCGAGCGTTTCAGCTGGGGCTCCTAAGGCTATTTACTGGAAAACAATCGGCGCGGCCGGGGCCGG
>JBIILC010000164.1:0-2697 GCA_044232865.1 Opitutales bacterium
GGGTCACGGTCGATCCGCAAGGTCGAGTCACCGCGTGGCAGAGCCAGGCGGGTCCAGTTGCGGCCCGTGATTTCGTCGGCCAGCCGAAGGGTCGGGCAGACGCGACTTCGGGATTACCGTCGGTCGCCGCCGGCTCCGCTCCGGCGCTCTCCTTCCGTCAGCAGGAATTGGTCTGCCATGATGAGGCGGCTTTCGACGGATTGATCCGTGGCGACGGCTGCACCTGGGTCACGGTGATCAAGGTCTACCCGCAGCGCGTCGGGCTGAAGGATGTGAACTCGTTCTTTGGTAACCTCCGCAACGGCCAGAAATACGAAGGCCTCTGGGGCTGCCTCGATGACGATAACACCGTCTGGTGGGGCGCGCGCAATGGGCTCACCTTCGGGCGTTTTGACGTCAATAATCCCAAGCTCGTCGGGCCCAGGCTCGCCGAAGGACGCTTCCATTTGCTCGCCGGTCGCCTCGGGGCGGGGCAGGGCGAGGTCCTCGCCGAATTCTTCGTCAACGATCTCAAGGCCTGCGCGACCGCGCGCTTTCCGATCAATCCCCTGGCCGATGCGTCGAAGTTAGCGATTGGTCAGGAACGCGACGCGATTCAGCATCCCGGCAAGGAATCCTTCGACGGTGAAGTCGCCCGCTTCCTCCTTTGGAACCGCCCGCTGACCGACGCGGAATTGAAGACGGTGTTTGAGAAGATGAAGTAGAGGGCTGAGTCGATGACAGAGGGCGGATGACCGCATCGATGACTGAGGACCGATTTCCCACCACCCGAACCTGAAAGAAACGCCCCAGCTAACTACCCGGTCTCCGGTTTCCCTTTGCTCTCGGTCTCTCTGCCTTGGGCAGGGGCGCCACTGCGTGGCGTCCGTGGGCGGACGGAGCTTGAACGGTCCAAAGACTGTGCCCGGTGGTCCGCGCATACCGCTGCGAACGGCGGCCATGGCAATGACCGCCCTACCTCGATGCAGGCTATGTCGTGACGCGGTCCCGACCCTACCCAAGGCATCATCCATCCAGTCCTCGATGCAGTCCTCTGTCATCGACTCAGTCATCTATTCTACCGCCTCACTTCTTCTTACCGCCCTGCTGGAACTGCTGACGGCGCTGCTTCATGCGTTCCTCGACGGCGTCGAGGACCTTGTCGGCAACGTCATCGGTGATGTCGGCGTCGGCCGCCATCATCGCGGCCTTGGTGGCGGTGCGAATCTCGAGCTGGATTTCCTCGAACTGCTTGACCATGCCCTTCTTTTCGTCGTCCGAGGCATATTGGGCTTCCTTGAAAAGTTCGCCTTGCTTCGCGCGCGCAGCCTTCACGTCTTCATCCTGGAAAGTCTTCATCATCGCGACCTTACACTTATCGAGCTCCTCGGGCGTGACACCATCGATCTCCTCGGGGAGGAAGCTGCCCTTACCGCCGAACTTCGAGTTGCCAGGCTGGCGCGGGGCTTCCGAGGCCGGCGCATCGACTCTTGGGCTGGTGGACTTGCCGGCGAACTTCGGGGAGGCGACCTTCTCCGTGACGTCGGGCGCGTTCGCCGCGGACTGCCTGGCGTCCATGGCGAAGTAAGTCGCGGCGGAACCGATGGCTACGCCGAAAAGGATGGGGAAGAGTTTGTTCATAGGGGTTGGGGTAGGGATAGGGGCAGGTTACAAACTTAACCCCGGGGGTGGGGCAAAGTTCAGATAAAGGGTGAGGACTGAATAGTGGACTGCGTAGAGGACTGAATGGAGGACTGAATGGAAATAACCTGCTACCCGCCACCCAGGGCCGCCACCTGCCACCTGAAACGAACCCCCAGCTAACTACCCGGTCTCCGGTTTCCCTTTTGGTGGGTATCTTGTGCCTTGGGGTAGGGGCGCCACTGCGTGGCGTACGTGGGCGAACGGACATCGAATGGTCCAAAGACTGTGCCCGGTGATCCGCGTATACCGCTGCGAACGGACGCGACGCAGTCGCGCCCCTACCTTTAGCGCAAGGCTGATCGAGGGTGGTCAGCCCTAACCATTCCCCCCTGCCTTAAATCCATTCAGTCCTCGATGCAGTCCTCTGTCATCGATTCAGTCATCTATTCTGTTTCGCCGTCACTTCTTGTCCCCGAACGGGAAAGGCTTGAGCGGGGTCTTGGTCGCCTTGGTCGCTTTCTTCGCGGCGGCGGCCTTGGCGCGATTTTCAACCGCTTCCATGATCTTCTCGAGGGTTTCCTTGCTGAGGGAAGGGGCGGCCTTGCTCACTGCGGCGAGGTTGGCTTTACGCATATCATCCATCAGGACTTCGAAGTCGTTGCGCATGTTCTTCTTCTCATCAGGGGAGGCGAATTCGGCCTCCTTGCGCATCTCGTTCTGCTTGGCCTTTAGTTCCTTGACCGTCGGATCCTTCTGGGCGACGAACGCGGCGATACGGAATTTTGTCATGTCTTCGGCGGAGACGCCTTCGACGTCGGCGAGCAATTGGGCTGGAGTCATCGGCTTTTCTTCGGTGGCCGCGGCGACGGCCGTCTCGGGCTTCGCTTCCGGGGCGTCCTTCTTGGCGAGCTTGGCTTCGGCCGCCTCTTTTTCGCGCGCCCGTTGCGTCGCTTCCTGACCGCGCTTCTTGGTGGCTTCCTCGATGGCGTTGAGCGTGATCACCAGGGAGTCCTTATTGATCGAGGGGTCGAGCTTCAGCACGGAGTCAATCGTCGCCTTGACCATCGCATCGCG
>JBIILC010000165.1:0-2692 GCA_044232865.1 Opitutales bacterium
TACTCCTGCTTCAATCTTCTGGCGCTGACGAGGCTCGCTGACCTGAGTGAGCATGCTGGCGTCGACCTCTGGCGGTATAAGACCACGGACGGCCGTTCGATCCGCACGGCGCTTGATTTCCTTGTCCCGTATCTCGGCAAGAATCCCCAGCCCTGGACGATGCAACAGATCCACGAGAGCAGGCCCGATGAAGTGTTCCCCGTCCTGCGCGCAGCCGCGCTCGCGTATGGCGATGAGCGCTACGAATCGTTGCTGAAGGAATATTCCGACCACCGCAGCAAGCGCCTGCAGCTTCTCGCACCCCGATGAAGGCCTGGGCGTCCGCTGTCTTGCTGGTCAGTATCGCCTGGCTCGGCGCGGCCGAGCCCCGGCGTCCGAACGTGCTCGTCATCCTGGCTGACGACCTCGGCTATTCCGACCTCGGCTCCTACGGCGGCGAAATCCCCACGCCCAATCTCGATCGCCTCGCCAAGTCGGGCGCGCGCTTTGAGAAATGCACGACCTCCGCGCGCTGCTGCCCCACGCGCGCTTCGCTCATCACCGGCCTCCACCCGCATGAGGCGGGCATCGGCGACTTCGTCACCGCCAAGCCGTCGCCCAAGCGCGGTCCGGCCTACACCGGCCGACTCCTCGATAATAATATCACCATCCCCGAGCTCCTGAAGCAGTCCGGTTACAGCACGTGGATGGTCGGCAAGTGGCACATGGGTTCGCCCGGACCGATCCAGCGCGGCTTCGACGCCTACTACGGTTACAAGAGCCTGCAGGCGCACTCGAACGACCAATGGGAACCGGCCGCCTACGGGCGCTTGCCCGCCGGCACGCCCGCCGAGCTGTCCTATGCGCCCGGCAAGTTCTACGTCACCGACGTCTTTACTGATTACGCCCTCGAGTTCCTGCGCCAGGCCCGCGCGACCAAGGACAAGCCTTGGTTCCTCTACCTCGCGCATTCCTCCCCGCACTTCCCCGTGCAGGCGCCCAAGGAATCCATCGATCGGCACATGGCTACGTATCGTCGGGGCTGGGATGTCCTGCGCGCCGAACGCTTCGCGCGCATGAAGGCCCTCGGGCTCGTCGCCGCGGACGCCGTACTGCCGCCGCTCTCGCTGGTGCCTGTCGAGGCGAACAACGCCATCGCCAACGGTTACTCTGGTAAGCCGAACCCCGCGTGGGACAGCCTGCCGGCCGATCGCCGCGAAGACCTCGCCCGCCGCATGGCCACTTTCGCCGCGATGGTGGAGCACGTCGACCTGGGCGTCGGCCGCCTGCTGGCCGACCTCGAGCAGCATGGCGAGCTCGCGAATACCTTGGTCGTCTTTACTTCCGACAACGGCGCTTGCTACGAATGGGGCCCGTTCGGTTTCGACGGCGCCTCGCGCGCAGGGCGCACCGACCTGCATGTCGGCGAAGCCTTGGCGGGCATGGGCCAAGCTGGCACGCATTCCTCGTATGGCTCTGCTTGGGCGAACCTCGGCAACACGCCGCTCAACCTGTACAAGCACTTCTGCAACGAAGGCGGCATCAGCTCGCCGCTCATCGTCGCCTGGCCCGCGATCTTAAAGCCGTCCCCGGCTTGGATTCGTTCGCCGGCGCACGTGATGGACCTGCTCCCCACCATCGCCGCCGCCGCTGGCGCGACGTACCCGGCGGAGAGGGCAGGGAAGCCCATCTTACCGTCGTCGGGCCGCTCCTTGCTACCCGACCTGCGTGGTGAACCGACGCCCGAGCGCGGCATCCCGACCGCTCATGAAGGCGCGCGCGGCTATCGCCTCGGCGATTGGAAGATCGTCTGGGGCAAGCGCCAGACCGCGCCTGTGACCTGGCAGCTGTTCGACCTCTCCAAGGACCCTTCCGAGCAGCATGACCTCGCCGCCCAGCGGCCGGAGAAGCTCAAGGAACTCGCCGACGCGTGGATGGCTTGGGCCAAGCGTTGCGGAGTCGACCTCGGCTCGCGTTGAAGCCCAGCCCTTGCCCTGACCCTAGCCCTAGTCTACTTCGCCCAGCCGACCAACACGCAGGCACGGAAGAACAGGTAGCCCAGCGTGAGCGTGATCGGAATCGTCAGGACCCAGGCCCAGACGATACGGCCGACCAGACCCCACTTCACCGCATCAAGCCGCTTAGTGGCCCCCACCCCGAGGATAGAGGTCGAGATCACATGCGTCGTCGAAAGCGGAATGCCGAGTCCGGAGGCCCCCGTAATGGTGATGGCCGCGGCGGTTTCGGCCGCGAAGCCGTGGACTGGTTGCAGCTTCACCATCTTGTGACCCATCGTGCGGATGATGCGCCAGCCGCCGGCGGCGGTGCCGGCCGCCATAGTCACTGCGCAGAGGATGATGATCCAGAATGGGACTTGGTCGACTGTGCCCTTGGCATTGATGGTGGGCTTGAGTGATTGCGCCCATTCCGGTGCGTGGGCTGGATTGAAGGCGCCGGCACCGACGCCGACGATGAGCGCGAAGGTGATGATGCCGACGGTCTTTTGGGCGTCGTTGGAGCCGTGCGAGAACCCCATCAGTCCAGCCGAGACCAATTGCAGTTTGCCGAAGACCTTGCTGACGATGCTCGGCCGGATTGATAAGCGCACGATCAGCATCGTCAGTAGGGCCATGAAGATGACGCCGAGCGTGAAGCCGACGAAGGGCGAAATCATCATCGGCTTTATCAACTTCGGCCAGAGTCCTATGGCCTT
>JBIILC010000166.1:0-2678 GCA_044232865.1 Opitutales bacterium
TCAGCAGGGCCATGAAGAGGACGCCGAGCGTGAAGCCGATGAAGGGCGAAATCACCATCGGCTTAATCAACTTCGGCCAGAGTCCTATGGCCTTACCCGCCGCGTCGGTGCCCGACCAGATAAGGCTATGCCAGTTGAGGTGGGTCAGCCCGAGAACGCCGCCGCAGAGGCCACCGATGAGCGCATGGGACGAGCTGGAAGGAATCCCGAACCACCAGGTGATGAGGTTCCAGACGATGCCGCCCATCAGGCCGCAAGCGATGGCCAGCTGCATACCTTCGATGGCGATGTGTCCGCCGGCCATATCGATGTAGCCGGAGTAAATGGTCTTCGCGACCGCCGTGCCCCAGAAGGCGCCGATGAGGTTCGTGAACGCCGCGAGCATGATCGCCTGCCGAGGCGTCAGGACGCGGGTCGAGACGACGGTCGCGATGGCGTTGGCCGCGTCATGGAAGCCGTTGATGTACTCGAACACCACGGCCACCACGATGACCAGCACCATCAGCAGGAAAGGATCCATAATAGCCGGAGGCGAGGCGCGCGCTTAGGCGTACTTGAGGGCAATCTGGAACACGACCTTGCCGGCATCGCGACAATGGTCGATGGCGCGCTCGAGGAGTTCGTAGATATCCTTGAGGATGACGACTTCCTTGGCGTCGACGTTGCCCTGGTAGAGGTCGCGGAGGAGGCCCACCATCAGGCGATCGGCGTCACCTTCGATCGTCTGCAGGGTCTCGTATTCGTCTTGGATTTCTTCGACGTTCGAGAGCTTGCGCAGTTTGCGGACGAGGCGGGCGGTGACTTCGGTGGCCTGCTCGAGCATGCGCACCTGCTTGTCGACGATGTCGACCGAGAACTGCGAGGGGCAGATGGCGAGGCGTTCGCCGATTTTCTCGCAGGTCTTCGGGATCTTATAGAGGGCGTTGGCCAGAGCTTCGATATCCTCGCGCTCGAGCGGGGTCACGAAGGTCTTGCAGAGTTCCTGGGTGATGGAGAGGCCGATCCGCTTATCGACGCGGCGGGCCACGACGAGTTCGGTGAAGCATTGCTCGAAGTCCGGCTTGCCGACCTGCGCGTAAAGCTTCGAGAGCGACTTCGCGCTCTTCTGGGCCTCGTCGGCGCTGGCTTCGAGGAGCTCGTAGAACTTTTCGTCCTTACCGAGGACCTTCTTGAGGAAGTCTTTCATGGGGTGTTGGGGTACTAAGGTTGAACGTGGGAAGGGGGAGGGGGTGCAAGCCCAGTCCGTAACACATCTGTAACAACCGTAACATCATGTTATTACGATTGTTACGATTGTGTGTCAGGATGCCTCCCTCCGCTAACCGCTATCCGCCAATATCTTCCCTCACTGTTTCCTTATTAAGACGTCATCGACGCAGGAATGACACGTTCGTCATCTAGGATTCTGCTCCATGGAAGAAACGACTAAGGTTCCTGGGCAGCATAAGATTCATTTCCGGACGTTGATCCTGTCCGACCTGCATCTGGGCACCAAGGACGCCCAGGCCCGCGAGCTCCTCGACGTGTTGCGCGGCATCCGCTGCGACAAGCTCATCCTGAACGGCGACATCATCGACCTCTGGTCCCTCCAGCGCAAGAACCACTGGTCGCCGGCCCACACGGCCGTGATCCGTCGTATCATGAAGATGGCGGAGAAGGACGGTACCAAGGTGATCTATCTGCGCGGTAACCACGACGACTTCATCCGCCGCCTGATTCCCCTCGTGCTCGACCGTATCGAGCTCGCCGAAGAGCACATCCACGTCGCCCAGGACGGCCGCAAGTATCTCTGCATCCACGGCGATGCGTTCGACACCGTGTCGGTGAATCTACGCTGGCTCGCCGTCATCGGCGATATCAGCTACCAAATTCTCCTCGATCTGAACCGCGTCTATAACAAGTGGCGGGCCTGGCGCGGTAAGGAATACTTCTCCCTCTCCCAGGCCATCAAGGCCAAGGTCAAGACGGCGGTCAGTTATATCTCGAGCTTCGAAGAGCATCTCCAGACATTGGCCGCCCGACGTGGCTGCGAAGGCGTGATGTGCGGCCACATTCACAAAGCTGAGGACCGCATGATCGGCAATGTCCGCTACATCAATTCCGGCGACTGGGTCGAGTCGCTGACCGCGATTGTGGAAGAGGACGACGGTCGCCTGCGTGTCGTTGAGCGTCAGGAACTCTTGCAGCGCATCGCTGAACGTCGCGCCGCCTTCGAGGCTGCCAAGGGCGGTTCGTCCGCGCCCGAAGGTGAAGCCAACGCCACGATCTCGTTCGTCGCCTGATGAGCGTTATCCCCGTCCTCACGGCCGGTTTCGGCGAAGGGCACAACGCCGCCGCGCGTTCCATTATCGAAGCCCTCGGCCGCAAGCCGGGACTGAACGGCGAACTGCACGACCTTTTCCTCGAGGCCTATGGTGCCGAGAAGGCCAAGAGCCAGCGCGACAGCTATATCGGTGTCGCCAACAAATACCCACGCCTCTGGGGTTGCATGTACACCGCGCTCGACCGCATACCGCTCGTCCGCGCCTCGCTCCCGTTTGTCCGTCCGGTCGAGAAGACCCTCAACGCCATGCTCGACGCGACCCGCCCGCCGGTCGTGGTTTCAGCCTATCCCCTCTATAACTACATGATGGCCCGCCGCTGGCATCGGGACGATCCCGCCCGCCCGCGTCTCATCA
>JBIILC010000167.1:0-2671 GCA_044232865.1 Opitutales bacterium
CGAAAATCAGGGCGACGGAGACGAGGCCCGTCAGGCCGATACCGAAGATCGTGCCATCCTTGCCGAAGAAGTGCTGGGCGGCGAGGCGTCCGAGAAGTGGTACGTAGACCAAGACCATCGCGAGGGCCACCCAGAAGCCCATCGAGGCGTAATCCTGGCCGAGGACCTTCTCGGCGTAGTTCTCCACCGTATTCTTGATGATGGCTTCTTTAATCGGATTAGTGAAGGCGAGGAGCACGTCGGAAACCTAGCCGTATCAGGCCTCTTGTCGACGCCTAAGGCGTAGCCTTACCGCGTCCACTCCTCGCGGGCCGAGGCCCAGAGGTCGTAGTTCAGCGGGCGCTTGCCCGTCGGAACGAGACGGAAATATCCACCCGAGGCCTTGATGATCGCGAGCCCGGCGGCGACGTCCCAGAGATTGGTGCCCGACTCGTAATAAGTGTCGGCGACTCCTTCACCCACGTAGGCAAGGGCGAGGGCGGCGGAGCCGATCATGCGGATCTTCTTATAGCGACCGACCTGTTGGACAAAGAGTTCCATGGCGGGTCCTGACTTATCAGCGGCGGCGGGGAAGCCCGTCATGATGCAGGCGTCCTTGATGTCGGTGACCCAGCCGGGTGTGATGCGGACGCCGTTCAGGAAGCTGCCTTCGCCGACCACGCCGAGGTAGGTCTTCTTGCCCGTGAAGTCATGGATGACTCCGAGGACGGGTTCATTGCCGCGCATCAGGCCGAGCGATACGCAGGTCGAGGGTTGGCGGCGGAGGTAGTTGTAGGTGCCGTCGAGCGGGTCGACGACCCAGTAGAGACTGTCGCCATCGAAGAGCGAAGCGTCGCCTCCGAGTTCTTCGCCAATGACAGGGATTCCCGTGGCCTTGAGCATGTCGCGCACCAGGTGCTCCGAATCGACGTCGGCTTGCATCTTCACGTCGTCGTCGGTGGAGGCGTTGACCTTCATCTGCGCACCCTTGGCGAGCAGGTCGCCGGCGGCGATGGCCGTGGCCAGTGCAACGGACCGGAGGGCTTCGAGGGAGGGTGTGCTCACGGGGTCACACTGCATCGGTCGTCTTGTTTCGGCAAACCAAAGATGGCCATGAGGTTAGCCAACAAAAAGCCCGACTCAATGAGTCGGGCTTCGGTGGACGATGGTAGTGGGGCTTACGGGAGCTCCGTCTTACCCATCAGGAACTTGTCGCACTCGCGGGCGACGCCCCGGCCTTCGTTGAAGGCCCAGACGACGAGGGACTGACCGCGACGGCAATCACCCGCGGCGAAGACGCCGGGGAGGTTGGTCACGTACTTCTCGTGCTCGGCCTTGACGTTGGAGCGGGCGTCGCGTTCGAGGCCGAAGGCTTCGATCAGAGGCTGTTCCGGACCCATGAAGCCCATGGCGAGCAGGACGAGCTGAGCAGGGCGGACCTTCTCGGTGCCGGCGATCGGCTGAGGGCCGAACACGCCCTTGTCGTTCTTCTTCCATTCGACTTCGACGGTGTGGACTTCCTTGAGATTACCCTGTTCGTCGGCGACGAACTTGGTCGATTGCGTGAGGTAGACGCGAGGGTCGGAGCCGTACTTGGCAGCGGCTTCTTCCTGGCCGTAGTCCATCTTGTAGGTCTTCGGCCATTCCGGCCAGGGGTTGTCCTTGGCGCGGGTGAGCGGGGACTTGGCCATGATCTCGAGCTGGACGACGGACTTGCATCCGTGGCGGAGCGAGGTGCCCACGCAGTCGGTGCCGGTGTCGCCGCCGCCGATGATCACGACGTCCTTGCCCTTGGCGGTGAAGGACGTGTCGGGGGACAGGCCGTCCAAAAGGTTCTTCGTGTTGGCGGCGAGGAACTCCATCGCGAGATGGACGCCTTTGGCGTCGCGGCCGGGGAGGGGGAGGTCGCGGCCCTTGGTGGCGCCGACGGTGAGGATGACGGAGTCGAATTCCTTGCGGAGCTGTTCGGGTGAGATGTCAACGCCGACGTTGACGCCACACTTGAAGGTGACGCCTTCGGCTTCGAGGAGCGAGATGCGGCGGAGCACGACTTCGTTCTTATCGAGCTTCATGTTCGGGATGCCGTACATGAGCAGGCCGCCCGGACGGTCGGAACGTTCGAAGACGGTGACGTTGTGGCCAGCGTAGTTGAGCTGCGCGGCGGCGGAGAGGCCGGCGGGGCCGGAACCAATCACGGCGACCTTCTTGCCGGTGCGCTTGGTCGGTGCGCGGGGGATGATCCAGCCGTTGTCCCAACCCTTGTCGACGATCGAGACCTCGATGTTCTTGATCGTGACGGCCGGCTTGTTCATGCCGAGCACGCACGAGCCTTCGCACGGGGCAGGGCAAACACGGCCGGTGAATTCCGGGAAGTTGTTGGTCTTGTGGAGGCGTTCGAGCGCCTCATGCCAGAGGCCGCGGTAGACGAGGTCGTTCCACTCGGGGATCAGGTTGTTGATCGGGCAGCCGCTGGCCATCCCGCTGATGAGCTTGCCCGTGTGGCAGAACGGCACGCCGCAATCCATGCAGCGAGCGCCCTGCTTCTGAAGCTTCTCGTCGGTGTGGTGGTGGTGAATCTCTTTCCAATCGCCGATGCGGGTGAGGGCATCGCGATCAGGCGGGAGTTCGCGCTGGAATTCGACAAATCCGGTAGGTTTTCCCATGGTGCAGAAGGTGCTTGGTGTGAACGTGA
>JBIILC010000168.1:0-2659 GCA_044232865.1 Opitutales bacterium
AGGTCCGCAGCAGCGCCCGCCAGATCGCCGTGACCTTCGGCAACGCCTCGGCGTTGGATCAACTGCGCGCCACCCTGCTCAACCCCAAGGCACCCGTGCCTGAGCGCGCCCGCGTCCTCGCCAACCTCGCCCAGATTCGCGACCTGGAATCGCTTCCCGGCATCCTCGAACTCGCCAAGGCCGGCGGCTTGCGCGGACCGGCGATCGTCGCCCTCGCGCAGTTCGACGACGCCCGGATCGCACCGCTCTTGATTCAATTCATCGTCGATGAAGACAAAGGCGTCCGCCCGCTCGCCCTCAATAACCTCGCCGGCCGCGCGGAAAGCTCCCGTGCCCTGCTCGCCGCCATCGATGCCGGTAAATTCAAGAAGGATGTCCTGAGCGCCCCGCTGGCCAGCAAGATTCGTGGCTTCAACGACGCCAAGATGAACGCTTGGCTCGAGAAGAACTGGGGTACCGTCAACGCCAGCTCCGAAGCCAAGGCCAAGGCCATCGCGAACTATAAGAAGTTCCTCGGTACGAACGCCATCCTAAGCGCCGACGTCAAACGCGGTCGCGATCTCTTCCGGGCTTCCTGCGCGGCCTGCCACCAGCTCTTCGGCACCGGCGGCGAGATTGGTCCACACCTGACTGGCGGCTACACCGACCTTGAATACATGCTGCAGAATATCATGGATCCCAACGCGGTCATCGGGTTGGACTACCAACTCGTCTACATCACGCTCAAGGACGGCTCCCTCCAGGCTGGCATCATCAGCGCTGAGAACGAGTCCACCCTGACCCTCAAGGCCCCTGGTGCTCCCGCGCCCGTGGTCATCGCCAAGGATCAGATCAAGACCCGCGTCGTCAGCCCGAACTCGCTCATGCCTGAGGGCCTGCTCAACGGCATGCAGGAGCCGGATGTCCGCAGCCTCTTCCTCTACCTCCGTCAGACCAGCGAACCTAAGTAATCACTCCCGATGAAAAATATCGCTCTCCTCCTCCTCAGCCTGCTGACGCTGCAGCTCCCGCTGCTGGCCGCCGACAAGAAGTTTGTCGTCATGATCGCTGGTAAATCGAGCCACGGTCCCGGTGCGCATGAGCATAACGCGGGCGTCCTACTCCTGGCGAAGTGCCTACGCGAAGGCGCCAGCGACCTAGTCGAGGTGAAGACGCACCTGAATGGCGAATGGCCAGCCGATGACGTGATCGCCCGTGCTGACACCATTCTCATCTACGCCGACGGCGCCTCGTTTCACCCCGCCGTGCAGAAAGAACGCCTGTCCCAGCTCGCTAAAGAGATGAAGCGCGGCTGCGGCTTCGTCACCCTCCACTGGGCGACCGAAGTCTTCAAAGACAAAGGCGGCGCAGAATTCCTCGAATGGATGGGCGGCTACTGCGAACCGTTCTGGTCCGTCAACCCGCACTGGCAGGCTGACTTTACCAAACTACCGGTCCATCCGATTGCCAACGGCGTCAGCCCTTTCACCACGCACGACGAATGGTATTTCCACATGCGCTTCAAGGACGGCATGAAATCCGTCGCCCCGATCCTGAGTGCGATTCCCCCTGTCAGCCTGAAGCTTCCCGACGGCATGCGCTCCGGTAATGCCCACGTGCGCCAAGAAGTGGCGGACCGCCTCCCCCAGCACGTTTCCTGGGCGACCGAACGGGCCGACGGTGGCCGTGGCTTCGGCTTCACCGGCGGGCACAACCACAAGAACTGGGGTAATGACGACCAGCGTAAAGTGGTCTTAAACGCCATTCTCTGGACCGCCAAGGCCGCCGTCCCCGCCATCGGCGTCCAATCCAAAGTCACCCCCGAAGAACTGCTCGCCAACCTTGACCCCAAGGGTAAGAAATGAACGCATCCCCATGCGTCTCATCGCCCTCCTGCTAGCGACCACTCTTTTCGCCGCCGACGCGCCGAAAGCCAAAGCCCCCGCCGCTCCGAAGCCGCCTGAACCGCCCGTCTACCTGACGGAAACGGAAGCCGCGGCCGTCAACACGGACTACAAGTTGCAGGGTGAATACGCCAATGCCAAGATGGGCGCGAACGTCATCGCCCTCGGCAAGGACGAGTTTCGTCTCGTGCTCTTCAAGGGCGGCCTGCCGGGCGCCGGCTGGGACGGCACCACCTTCGAAGTCGATGGCAAGCGCGACGGCGAAGGCGTCCTCTTCAAGGACAACATCGATTCCGCCACCCTCGCCAACGGCGGGCTGACGATCAAGAGCACGGGCATCACGCTCAAGCGCACCATTCGCAACAGCCCGACCGAAGGCCTCGCCGCCCCCAAGGGTGCGACCATCCTCTTCGATGGACAGAACGCCGACGCCTTCGTCGACGGCAAGATCGACCCGCGCGGTTTCCTTGAAGCCAACACGAAGACCAAGCAGGCCTTCACCGACTTCAAACTGCACCTCGAATTCTTCCTGCCGTTCAAGCCCCTCGGTCGCGGCCAGGGTCGCGCCAACAGTGGTCTCTACCTGCAGCATCGCTACGAAGTCCAGGTCCTCGACAGCTTCGGCCTCAAGGGCCTCGATAACGAGTGCGGCGGAATCTATAAGAACGCCGCGCCCAAGGTGAACATGTGCTTCCCGCCCCTGCAGTGGCAGACCTACGACGTCGAGTTCACCGCCGCAAAATTCGACAAGGACGGCAAGAAGACCGCCAACGCAG
>JBIILC010000002.1:0-74568 GCA_044232865.1 Opitutales bacterium
TCATCCGCAGTGCCTCCTCTCTCCGCACCACCAGCACCGTGACGCTCGACGGCGCCGGCGCGATTCTGGACATGGGCGGCAAGAACATCGGCTCCGCCAGCGCTCTCATCACGTTCAACGCCCAGGCTGGTACGCTCCGGAACCTCGCCCAGCTCAACGGCGGGGGCGTGCTGACCAAGTCCACGACTGGCACGTTGCTGCTCGACACGGCTAATACCTTCACCGGCGGCGTCACCATCGCCGCCAATGGCGGGACGGTCATCGCTGGGCACAGCAATGCCCTCGGCACAGGCCAGGTTACGCTCGCCGGTAACAACGCTCAACTCACGCTCGTCGATGGTATCACGGTCGCTAATTCCTTGCACTTAACTAACAGCGGCGGGCTGCAGGCGAGGACCTTAAGACTCCAGACTGGGGCTACCTCCGCCACCTACGCGGGCCCGATATCTAATTCATCGGCTCAAACGGCCTCACTTTCGCTCACTTTTAGTGCCGAAGCCAGCGGCACCTTGATCGTCTCGGGCAACATCAGCGGAAAAGGATTCGTAAAAACTGGCGCTGGTACGGTCAGCCTTTCCGGCGCCAACACCTATACCGGCGAGACCACGGTCAGCGCAGGCAAGCTGGTCGTCTCGTCCCTCGGCGAGGGCGTCGCCGCCAGTTCTCTCGGCACCGCGGGCCTCGCCCCGGCGAACCTCGTCTTCGCCACGGGCGTGACACTCGGATACGTCGGCGCGGGTGAGACTTCGGCCCGTGGCTTCACGGTCAATGACGGCGTCACGCTCGACGCTTCCGGCACGGGCGCCCTCGCATTCTCGTCCGCGGCCAAGGTCGCGTTCGCAAACAGCACGGCCACCCGTTCCCTCACGCTCGATGGCACCAGCACCGGGGCCAACAGCTTCGGCGCCGGCCTTTCGGTCGGCGGCACGCTCGATACCGATAAGATCAACTTGATCGTCAAGAATGGCGTCGGTACCTGGATCATCGCCAATGGCGAGACCCTCAAGAGTACCGCCCAGATCGACGTCAATGTCGGCCTTCTCGGCTTGGCCGGCGGCGTCTTGCCTCTGGCCAGTCGCGTCGACCTCGCCACGGGTACGACGCTCCGCATGGAGACGAACAACACGGACGATCTTGGCAGCCGCATCCAGCTCGACGCCGGAGCGGCGGTTACCTTGGCGGTCACTTCGGACGTTTCGTTTGCCACCGCCCTGACCGTTGCCGGCGCTGGTAGCGCTGCGGTCACGAAGTCGGGTGCCGGTAAGCTGACTCTCGCGGCCGACAATACGGCGATTACGGGCGGCTTCACCGTCGCTCAAGGCACGCTCGACGTGACCAATGCCCTGGGCCTCGGTGCGGCTAACGCCACCGTCACCGGCGGACGTCTCGCCGTCAACGCCGTCATCGCCAACACGGTCAACGTCGCCTCGGGCGGCACCGTCGGTGGCGGCGGCACCATCGCCACGCTCAATGTCGTCCTTGGAGGCACGTTGGCCCCGGGCAACTCCCCGGGTATGCTGACGCTTGGCAATGTCGTCCTAGCCGGAGGCTCCTTCTATGAATGGCAGGTCCAGAACGCCACCAATCAATCCACGGGCTACGATAAGCTGACCGTGACCGGCAATCTCGACCTCCGTCAGGCCAGCGCATCCAATAAGATTAACCTCCGCCTGGTTTCGCTGCTGGGCGCGGGTGACGGCAATACGCTCGGCAATCCATTCAACTTCGCCGCTCCAGGAGGCGCCGCCTCCATCCGTACGTTCAATTTCGCGACGGTCGGTGGCTTACTGCTCAACGGCGGCGAGAATATCAGCGATGTCTTCAGCTTCGATGTCACGGATTTCCGCTACACCGATGGCAGTACCTCGAACGCTGGCCTCTGGTCGATCGACTGGAATTCGGCAAACGGAGCGATCACTCTCACCGCGGTACCCGAGCCTTCCACCTACGGCTTCGGTCTCGGGGCACTGGCTCTCGCTGCGGCGGCGATCCGGCGTAGGCGCAAGCGTCAGGCCAAGGCCTGAGCGCTTGCGCGGGGGAACTGCTGGTATGGGGATCTGCTGGCACGCTGGCGTGCTGCGAAGCAGGGTAGGGATGCGATGACATCGCATCCGTCTGTATTGAGGTAGGGGCGCCACTGCGTGGCGTCCGTGGGCGGACTGACGTTGTCGGGTCGGATTGCTTGCCCGGCACGTCGATGCTGTCTCTGCGAACGGACGCGACGCCGTCGCGCCCCTACCTCGTGATGCCTCCCCTTGTCACCGTGTCCCCTTGCCCACGTGTCCCCTCGGCGTCGGCTCTGCCGCGCCTACTTCCCCTTACCCTTACCTGATTTCTTGGCGGCTGGGGCGCCGGCCTCGCCCTTATTGGGCGTGGGCATCGGTGCATTAGTCTCCTTCCGCCAAGCGAGCAGGCGCTGGTGCAGTTCCTTGGCTTTGTCGGGATTAGTCGATGCGAGGTTCTTGGTCTCACCGAGATCGTCCTTGAGATTATACAGCTCGAGGTGTCCGTCTTCGAGATACTCCATCAGCTTCCAGTCGCCCATCTGGATGAGGCTCACGGGCGTCGTGCGCCATTTTCCGGCGCCCGATCCGAGATAGCCCGGGAAGTGTTGGAAGATCGCGTCGCGCTTCAGCGTCGACGACTTGCCGAGCATGAGTGGCAGGAGGCTTTCGCCGTCGAGGACCTGGCGTGGCTTGGCGGCACCAGAGAGTTCGAGGAGCGTCGGGAAGAGATCAACGTGCGCGGTGGGCGTGCCGAGTGCGGAGCCGGCGGCGACCTTGCCGGGCCAGCGGACGATGAATGGTACGCGGACACCGCCTTCATAGAGGCTGCCCTTACCGCTGCGCAGTGGCGTGTTGTCGGTGATGCCCCCGCCGTCTTCGTCGTCTTTGGCTTTCGCCTTCTTGCCCTTGGCTTCTGTGCCGGGTTCGAGGATTAGGCCATCGGGCCGGTCGTAGCCGCCGACGCCACCGTTATCACTCGCGAAGATGATCACCGTATTATCCGCGAGCTTCAGCTCCTCGAGCTTGGCCATCACGCGTCCGACGCTTTCGTCCACGCTCGCGAGCATTGCGGCGTAGGTCGGGCTATTGTGTCCGCCGACACCGGGCTTGCCCTTGAACTTCGCGACTAGCTCAGTCTTGGCCTGGAACGGCGAGTGCACACCGAAGTGCGGCAGGTAGAGTAGGAATGGCTTGGCTTGGTTGCGCTGGATGAAGTCGACGGCCTTGTCGGTGAGGAAGTCGGCGAGGTATTGGCCCTTTGGGTATTCCGTCTTTGGAGTCGTTTTGAAGTCGAAGTGCTGGCCATCGGATTCAATCGCTTCATCGAAGCCACGCTTTGAGGGATGATAGTCAGGCGTGCTGCCGAGGTGCCACTTGCCAAACATCGCGGTCGCGTAGCCGGCGGCCTTGAGCTGGTTGGCGAACGTGTCGCGCTCGAGGGAGAGCTTCGTGACGTTATCGACGGGACGGAGCGGGCGGGTCTGCCAGTTGAAGCGTTCGATCGAGCCGACGGTGTAGGTACCAGTGCGGGCTCCGTATTGGCCGGAGAGTAGGGCGGAACGGGTCGGGGCGCAGTTCTGGCAGTGGTGGTGGTTGGTCAAGCGCATGCCTTGCGCGGCGAGTCGATCGATGTTCGGGGTTTCGTAATACTTACTGCCGAAGCAGGCCAGGTCGGTCCACCCGAGGTCGTCGGCCAGCACGAAGATGATGTTCGGAGGGCGGTCCGCGGCGCTGAGCGGACCGAAGAGGCCGGCGAGCAGCAGGCCGAGGAGGGGAAGGACGGGGCGCATGGTTAAAGAAGTAACCCCGACCCTGCGGCTAAGTTGCCGCGTCACGTCCTAGTTGCATCGGTTTCGGGTGGCGGGTGGCAGCCCGTCTGTCTTGAGGTAGGGATAGCACCACGTGCTGTCCTAGTTGTCTCGGGTAGGGTCAACCATCCTTGGTTGGCCGCGGCCGAGCAGGCATGCTCGGCCCTACCTGGGGAAAGAGGCACAAACTCAAAGGAGACCGGAGACTGGATGAAAGCTGGGGGAGATGCATTCTCAGGTCCCAGGTATCGGCCATCGGGTGCCTGGTTCAGGTGTTCAGGTTCGGGTGCAGGTTCGGGAAATATCTCGCCCAACCGCTAACCGCCAACACCTATTGCGGAGTGCACGATGAATCGTGCCCCTACCATGGTTCGCCCTGCGGCGAACGAGGACAGCACGTGGTGCTGTTCCTACCTTCAGCTTCGCAGCCGTTCACCATGCCAGCATGTCCCCGCGCGGCCTCCGGCCGCGGCGGCTACGCCGCTGCGCTTATCGTGCCTCCTCCGGCACAAATCTCTCGAGATAACGCCAGATCCAGGGGAGCAGGAGGAGGGCCATTACGGCGGCGGAAAGATTGAACGCGGAGTGGACCAGCGCGACCTGCAACCCGGGCTCGGGCATGATCGCAAGCAGCGGGCGGATGGCGAATTGGAGTACGGCGATGAACAGGGCGAGGCCGCAGAAATCGAGTCCAGCGTTGAATATCGCGAGACGTCGCGCGATCGGCCCGAGGGCGGACGACGTGAACAGCGCCACCCAGCCGGTGCCCAGGTTGGCGCCGACGACGACCCAGATCGAGATCGCGGGGTCGATGAGTCCACTGGCCACGGAAAGCACGGTGAGGCCGACGACGACCGACGACGACTGAACGATCATCGTCAGGAGCGCTCCGAAGATGAGCGCGCGCAGGGGCGTCGAGAGCGTGTCGCGCCAAGCGAGCACCTCTGGCGTCTGCGCCAGCGGCAGGAGGGTCGAGCTGATGAGGCTGAGCGCGAGGAAGATCAGGCCGAAGTGGAAGACAGGTTGCCCATAGGTGCGCCAGCGGCGCGGGCCGAGCAACGACCATAGTCCGCCGATGGCGACGAAGACGGGCCCCATGCTGGCGAACTTGGTCGCGATCAGCCAGGCGGTGAGCGTCGTGCCCACGTTGGCGCCGATCATGACCGTCCAGGCGGCCCGCATCGATAGGACTTTCTGTTCGGTCAGCCCCATCGTGATGAAGTTCACCACCGAAGAAGATTGCACAATCGCCGCGCTCACCGCGCCCGTCAGCGCGCCGGCGAAACGGTTCGCGGTCGCGCGTTGCAGGACCTGCTTCAGTTGGGCGCCGCCGAGCTGCGTGACCTCGCGGGCGAAATCCCGCAGGCTGTGCAGATAGAGCATGATCGCCGCGACGGCGGTGAAGAAAAGGTCCACGAGAGAGGAGTAGGGGAGAGAGGGTGGGGTATCGAGGATGGAGTGCGCGGGGTAGGGACAGCACCACGTGCTGTCCTAGGTGCAAAAGTGCAAAGGTGAAAGGCATCGTTTCGGGTGGCGGGTGGCGGCCCCGGGTGGCAGGTGGCGGGGTAGGGATGCGATGACATCGCATCCGGTTGTATCGGGTAGGGGCGCCACTGCGTGGCGTCCGTGGGCGGACGGACGTTATCAGGTCCGACAGCTTGCCCTGATCATCGATGCCATCTCGGCGAACGGACGCGACGCCGTCGCGCCCCTACCCATTGCATTCCTTGTCAACTGGCCAGCTGGTCAACGAATCAACTCATGCTGCATCTTTAGGTGTCGGGTGACGGCCACCAGGGCATCGGCCTCTCGGGAGTCGGCGTTTCAGCCATCAGCCATCGGCTTCAGGATCCCGCGGCTGAAAGCCGAAATGAGTTCCTAACCGCCAACCGCTAACCGCTTCCACCTGATACATGCCTCACCCGTGTCACCGTGTCACCTTGCCCACTTGTCCCCTCGCGGCGGCTTTGCCGCCGCGCTTACTTTTTCGCCGGCGCGACAGGATTATTCGCCGCGGCGATGACGGCACGGGTCATGGGCCAGTCGGCGTTCGGCTTGGCTTCCCAGAGATGGAGGTCGCGGATGGAGCCTTCCGGACCGGTGACGATCATGAAGCTGTGCTTGAGTTGCGCGATGGCGGCATGCTGGCCGGTGATGATGTGGCCGTCGACGGTGGCGACATATTCGTCGCCCATGATTTCGATGAGGACGGTGTGCCACTGACCGAGGGCGAGCGCCTTCTTGTGCGTGGCGATGACCTGGAGTTTATCCGGACCATCGCGATCATTGTCGTCCTTGTTGATCTGGAATCCACCGCCATGGATATTGAGGCTGCAGAGGTACGACTTCTCGTTGGTCGCGCGGAGTTGGAGGTAGCGGTACTTGCGGCCGTGGGCCGGATCTTTGTCGAGCTCGACGTCTTCGAGGCGCACCTGGCATTGCAAGATGATGTTCTGATACTGGATGCCGTACGAAGCCGTGGCGGGGTGCTTCACCTGGGGGTTTTCAGAACCCTGAAAACGTCCGTCGACCTGCTTCCACTGGCCGCCGCGGGATTCCGGTCCGGTGCCATGAATGAGCCAGCCCGAGAAGCCGCTGGCGTAGCCGTTGGGTTTGCCGGTGTATTTTGCGAGCGGCTTGGCGAAGTCCTCGCTGTAGAGTTCCTTGCCGCGTACGGTCATCTGCGTGGGGACGTCTTCGGCGAAAGCGGAGACGCAGATAAGGCCGAGCAAAGCGGCGAGGCGGAGGGGGGACATGCGGAGAGGATACGCCTACGCGGACGGCGTAGCAATCTTCATGCCCGCCGTGGTAGGTATTGGCGGTTAGAGGTTGGCGGTTGGGAAAGGCATTTCGGGTGACGGGTGACGGCCATCGGGGCATCGGCCTATCAGGAGTCGGCTTTTCAGCCATCGGCCATCGGCTTCAGGATCCCGCGGCTGAAAGCCGAAATGAGTTCCTAACCGCCAACCGCTAACCGCTTCCACCTGATACATGCCTCACCCGTGTCACCGTGTCACCTTGCCCACGTGTCCCCTCGCGACGGCTATGCCGTCGCGCTCAGATCTCGAAATCCGTACCAGACTCAGACAACGCTAGCTGCGCGACGGTGAAGCCGGTGAGCGATTTATCGAAACGCTTCGAGACTTCGCGCCAGAGCGCGGCGACCTGAGGTCCGGAGGCGCCTTTGAGCGTGATCTTCGTTTCGACGAGCTCCGGTTCCACGACCGCGAGCACCTGTTTCAGGGAGATATCTTCGGCGTCTTTTGCCAGACGGTACCCGCCGGTTTTGCCGCGCTTTGAAACGACCAGGCCGCCTTCGCGGAGTTCGTTGAGCAACTGCACGAGGTAATTGGCTGGAATGTCCTCGAGACGGGCGAGTTCCTCGATGCGTGTGACGGCCGTGCCACGGTGGCGGCGGGCGAGCTGGGAGAGGACGCGAAGGGAATACTCGAGCTTAAGGGAGGCTTTCATGCGCTGTGTTTGGGGCCCTGCGGAGGGGCTTTCGGCTCTGACCCTACGAGGATGAAGGTACGGTCGGCAACCTCATCTGGGAGGATGGGGGCCTTCGGACGGGCGAAATAGGAAGTGCCCAAGAAGCAGATACCTTGGTTCTGCACGACCTGGATGGCGCGGTCATCCCAGAGCTCGATCATCCCGAAGTCCTTCTTGTCGGTGACCTCGAGTTCCGGGAGGCCATTGGCCTTCAGCCAAGCCTGTGTGGCTACGAGGCCTTCTGGGTCGCCGGCCCGGGCCGTCATGATCTTCACGCGGACGCCCTTCTCTAGCCACTGTTGAACGCGGCGCATCATCAGCGGGACGGGTGGACCGATATGGCTCATGCCCTGCCAAGGGGTCGCCTCAGCCAAGGTGCCGTCGAGATCTACGCCGATCCAGCCCTGCTGGTTGGACGGGCGAGTGGAAGGCACGCGTTCAGCCGGCACAGGCTCAGCCGGCGCCTGGCTGAAGTCAGGCGCGGGCGTCTTCGGAGCGAAGAGGGAACGAAGCCACGCGAACATGCCGTGACGGTAGGGATTGAGAGACCAGGGGCAAGAGTGGAGGACGCGAGGACTGGAGGGCCTGTGGTAATGAGGTAGGGACAGCACCACGTGCTGTCCTAGGTGCAAAGGTGCAAACCGGCCTACGGCCTGTGCAAAAGTGCAAAGGTTGATTCAAGATACGGGTGGCGGGTGGCAGCCCCGGGTGGCCGGTGGCGGGAGATGCGTGGAGGTTAGGATGCGATGATGCCGCATCGGTTTATTCATCACCGGGTATTTCCCTGAGTTGAGGCGGTTGTGTCCATTGAAAGTCTGTCGCCATGTCCCCCGCTTGGGTGTCGGAGTCGACGGAGGAGTTCGCGCGTACTTTTCGACGCTCTCGCAAGCGCCATGAGGCCAGCTGCGATGGCGCGTTAACCCGCTTGCAGCACTTTCAGGACCGATGGCTGAATAATCCGCAACTCGCTCCAGGCTTTCATTTGCCGGGCTGGGTTCATCCCGAAGGGAAGGGCGTCTTGGCGGTCGACCAAGGGACGAAAGGTAATTTAGCGGCCATCAGGCTCTATCTTTACCTCGATCATCCCTTACGGCGCATCTGGCTCCTGCGGACGGGTGACAAGCAGAGTCAACATGCAGATATTGCATATTGCCATGTATGGGTCGAGCGGTTCAAATCAGAACATGGCCACGCGCACGACTAAGTCCCGCCCGCACCGCGACGTCTTCACGCTCGCGGCTAGTCTTGGTTATACGCCGAAGGCGGTGGCTGGTTTGCGGCAAAAGGTCGCCGATACGGATTTCACAGCTCAGCTCGAGGCGCGGCGGCAGTCGGCCGGACTTACTCAAGCAGAAGTGGCCCGGCGCATGGGGGTGACGCAGTCGACGGTCTCCCGCCTGGAGTCAGATCGCTGGCAAGATCTCCGGCTCGGCGAACTGGACGCTTATCTGCGAGCGATTGGCAGCTAAGTTGCCCAATTATGCAGAGGCAATCGCTCAAAGGGAAACCGGAGACCGGGAAGGATGCTGCGGTTCTTGATCGCTTTAAGATGGCGGGTGGCGGGAGAAGCGTAGGTAGGGTCGGGACTGCGTCACGACATGGGTGCTTTATATGGTCTTAGGTGCCCTCGCTCAATCAGGGCTAGTCGGGCCGATGAGCATTTGCATTTCGACACACCGCAACTCCGTCCTATTCTTCGAGAAAATTATGAGCATTCAGCCTAACTCTGTCATCAAGTTTTCCCGTCAAGGAGTGGCGATTGCCGAGTATGCCGTTTCTCAGGTACCAGAGGCCTTCCGCCAGAAGAAGGTTCTGTCGACCGATCATTACTGGTGCGCGGGCATGGCTGACTGGAAGCCCGCCTCAGAGTTGTTGCCTCTGATTGAGGCGATGATGGCTGCACAAGCCCGCAAGACGGAAGAAGAGAAGCGGAGCGAAGCCGTCGCCGCGTCCGTCGCCGCCAGGAAGGGCGGGATGATTGTGGTGACGACAACTCCGTCGGTTCAGGGCTACCGGGTTAAGGAGTATATAGGCATGACCCGGGGCATTATTGTCCGGACGCCTAATATCTTCGAAGGAATCAGCGGGGCCGTAGGTACGTTTCTCGGTGGCGGTCAGTTGTCCGCGTATATCGGGATGTGTGAGAAAACTCGCCAGGAGGCTTATGATGCCATGCTTGTTGATGCGCGGGCGATGGGGGCCAACGCGGTCATCGGGGTTGCCTATGACGCAAACGAGGTGATGGAGAAGTGCACCGAAGTCCTTTGTTACGGTACCGCAGTTATCTTAGAGCGGGAGTGATGCGCAGCCCTTTCGGGTCTCTTGTATATCTTGCCAGATTGACGAGGACTAATGGAGTATTGTATTAGAATCCAATGAACCTCGTTGCCCGCCCCTGGCTCGTTATCGCCCTTCTCGGTTCTTTGACGCTATCGAGCGCTACCGGGAAGGCAGGGATGACGAGGGCTGAGGTGGCAGAGTTTGAGGACTATAAGGCTAAGGCAGAACGGGGGGATGCCGTCTCCCAGGTTGCCCTTGGGGGCTGCTATGGTCATGGCCTAGGGGTAGCACGTGATAAGGCTCTTGCTTTGTCATGGTGGCGCAGGGCTGCCGAAGGCGGTGACGCTGCTGCGCAATACAATTTGGGATTTCAGTACACCACTGGTGAGATCCTGGCTGAGGATCAAGCGCAGGCTATACTGTGGTGGCGTAAGGCCGCCGAGCAGGGATTTGCGCTGGCCCAATTCTCGTTGGGTTATCGCTACTTCAACGGTGAAAATGTCCCTAAAGACAAAATCGAAGCCGCAAAGTTATGGCGTAAGGCTGCTGAGCAAGGGAACGTATACGCGCAGTTGATGCTGGGACTATGCTATTTCAAGGGGGATGGCGTTGCTAAGGATTCTATTGAAGCTGCAAAGTGGTGGCATAAGGCCGCCGAGCAGGGCTGCTTAGAGAGCAATTACCGTTTGGCTGTTTGTTACGAAAAGGGGGATGGCGTCGTTAAGGATGCGATAGAAGCTTATGCGCGTTATAAAATCGCCTGGGAAGTTACTGATCTCGCCCGCAAGAATTTTGCTACATTGGAAAAAAAGATTACACGCGAAGCCCGGCTGAAAGGTTTGGCACGCGCGAAAGAAATTCAGGAAGAGATCATAAAGAACAGAAAGAAAAAGGCTGGTAAGTGAGTTGGCATCTCTGCTTCGCAGCCGTTCACCATGCCAGCAGATCCCCACGTGCGCATGTGTTCCCAACCGCTTACCGCCAACCGCTATCCGCTTTCGCGAACGCCTTGCGTTCGCGAACAGGGTGCTCGGGGCGGGGGTCGAACCCGCACACCTTGCGGCGCTAGAACCTAAATCTAGTGTGTCTGCCATTCCACCACCCGAGCAAAACCTGTGAGCTGAGGTTTGCGCGTCGGGCGGCGGAGGCAAGCGCTTACGCTAAGCGACCGAGGGGCGAACCGACCTTGGCGTAGACTTCCACGGCGGTTTCGCCGGCGTGGATGAGGTCGTCCTCTAACTTAATACGGCCGGGCTCGAAAATGGTGGCGACAAACGATCCGCCGAAACGGAAGTAGCCTTTCTCGTCGCCCTTGGCGACGGCCTGGCCGGGCTTATAGGTCTCGATGATGGTGCCGACGTTGGTGGCGCCGATGGAGACCATGGTGACGAGGCCAAAAGGTCCGGCGTCGATGGTCACACGCTGGCGCTTGTTTTGCCAGAGATACGCAGCACTGCGACGGAGGGCGATGGGGTTGACGGAGTAGAGCTGGCCCTGGGCGAGCACGGGTTCACCAGGCACGCCGGCGACGGGGAAGTGGAAGCGGTGGTAGTCGACAGGGCAGAGGCGCGAGCACACGACGGTGCCGCGCGCGTAGCGTTCGCCGAGGGCACGATCTGCGACGAGCGCGCCCATGTCGAAGGTCTGGCCCTTCGCGAAGATGCCCTGCACGCTCGAGGCGTCGGGGAAGCCGAGGTGGCGACCATCTGCCGGCAGCACGGCCATCTCGGTGCGCGGGTCGACCGGGCGAGCGGAGTCCTTAAGCTTACGGTAGAAGAAGTCGTTGAAGGTCCGATACGAGTTTAGGTCGGAGTCGGCGAACTCGGCGGGGTCGAGGCCGAAGGCCTCCACGAAGGGCGCGACGCGACGTGCGCTGCTCGGCCGATCCATGGCCCAGCCATACAACTTGGAGAAAAGGGCCCGTTTGACCACCGTGTGGAGGGTTAGCTTGCCGAGCGGGTTGCCGTAGATGCGACGCAGCCACTTTTCGCCGTAGACCTGTTCGGTCTCCATGCGGCCGGTATGGCGATTGAGCAGGGTGATGGGGGCGTCGGCTTCCATGCGGGCAGATTTGCCAAAAATGGGCTTCAAGGGAACCATATATCTGTCAAAACACTCCTTACCCCCATGTCGCGCCTGGCCCTTGTCCCACTTCTCTTCGCAGCGCTCGTCATGGCCCAGCAGGGGCCGGTCAAGAAGACCCCCGAGGTCATCAAGGCCGAGATTGAGACCGACGTCATCCGCGCACGCCTCGAGCTCGCCTCTTCGCAGCGTCGTCTCGCTGCGCTGACGCAGACGCTCGAGATCCGTAAGCTCGAAGCCGAAGCCGCCCTCCGCGCCGCCCGCGCCGATGCCGCCGCCGCTCCGGTCGATGCCGAGCAGGCGAAGCTCAAGCTCGATGCCGCGCTCGCCGCCGCCAAGGCCGCCGTGGCTTCCGCCGACAAGGATCGCGCCCGCGCCGAACTTGAAGTGCAGGCTCGCCTCGCCACCGCCGAAGTTTCCGTCGAATACGCGAAGGTATCCTCCGTCGCCCAGATTGCCCGCCTCCAGGCCAAGGCCGCCGATATCGCGAGCGGTGCCCTGGTGAGCTACCCGAAGGACCCGCTCATCGACGGAGTTCTACATATCTCCGATCGCCGCATTCCGTTCAACGGCCGCGTCGACGACAAGCTCGCCCAGTTCGTCTGCGGTCGCATTGCCTTCTATAACGCCATCGATAGCGAAGCCCCGATCTTCATCGTCATCGATCGTTCACCCGGCGGTTCCGTGATGTCGGGCTACATGATGCTGCAGGCCATGGAGACCTCCAAGGCCCCGGTCTACGTCGTCGTGAAGGGTTACGCCGCCTCGATGGCCGCGATCATCACGACCCTGGCCAAGCGCTCGTTCGTCTACCCGCAGACCATCGTGTTGCACCACCAGGCCTCGGTGGGCCTGGCCGGTAACGTTACCCAGCTCAAGGAGCAGCTCAAGTGGTCCAAGGTCTGGTGCGAACGCATCTTCGAGAAGGTTGCCGCGCGCATTGGTACTAACGTCGACGACTTCGTCGCCCAGATGTATAAAGGCACCTCGACCGGCGACTGGAAGATCCTCGGCGACGAGGCTGGCCGCCGCAAGTGGGTGACCGACGTCGTCGACCGTATGGCCGAAGACTCCCTGTTCAACACCACGGCGGTCCCGCCGATTCAGGCTGAACCCAATCCCGATGGCTTTAACGCCGGCAAGGCCCAAGACGGCCGCGTCCGCCAGCAGCTCCCGCCTCTCGGGCCGTGCGATCTCTGGTGGATGTATGACCCCACCGTCGAATTCGTCCTCCGCTAACTTTAAAACCAAAACAACCTCATGCATCTCCGCACCTCCCTCCGCGTCCTCGCGCTCGCCGTCCTCGCGGCCACGCCCGGATTCGCCCAGCAGACCAAGGCCAAGTCGGCCGTCGACGCCCCCGCCGCGGCTCCCGCCGCCGCGCCGACCGCTCCGCAGGGCGCTCCGATCCAGCGCGATGAGCTCACGCCCGAGCAGAAGGCTTCCATGAAGGAAGCTGACCGCATGCGCGGCGAGAAGGCCCGTATCGACGCCGAGCTCGCCCTCGCTGAAGCCAAGCGCGCCGAAGAACTCGCCCCCCTTAACGCCGAGGTCGCCCGCCTGACCACCGAGCGCGCGCTCCGCCTCGCTAAGGCTTCCGCCGAAGCCGCCGCCCTCGAAGACGAGCGCGCCAAGCTCGAGCGTCAAGCCGCGCTCGAAGCCGCTCGTTCCGGCGCCCGCCTGACGGAGCGCTCCAACAAGATCCGCGAACTCGAAGCCGAAGCCAAGCAACTCCAGCTCGAAGCGGCTAACACCATTGCCCGCCTCTCCAATGAGATTCAGCGCTTCCAGAAGGAAGACGAGGCCCGCAAAATCGCCAGCAAGGCCAAGCCGAAGTATCTCAAGGATCCGCTTGTCGACGGCGTACTCTACATCAGCGATCGCCGCATCTCCTTCAATGGTGCCGTGACCGAGCAGCTCGCCGACTACGTCTGCACGCGCATCTCCTTCTATAACAACCAGTCGTCCGAGTTCCCGATCTTCATCGTCGTCGACAACTCCCCCGGCGGTTCCGTCGCCGCGGGTTACCAGATCCAGAAGGCCATGGCCGCCTCCAAGGCCCCGGTGCACGTTGTCGTCAAGGGCTTCGCCGCCTCGATGACCGCCGTGATCTGCACGCTCGCCGAGCGCTCCTACTGCTACCCGAACACGATCCTCCTGCATCACCAGGCCTCGAACGTCGTCCGCGGTAACATGACCGTGCTCAAGGAGCAGATCGATTTTACCAACCAGTGGTTCGACCGTCTCGCGACCCCTGTCGCCAAGAAGATGGGCATCTCGCTTCAGGAATTTGTGAAGCAGATGTATGCCAACGATTCCAGCGGCGATTGGCAGGCCTTTGGCGACAAGGCCAAGGAACTCAAGTGGGTCGATAACGTCATCGAGCGTATCGAAGAGACCGCTATCCTCGACCTCCTGCCCGTGCCCGTCGCGCCGCCTGCGATGATGCCGATGCCGCTGCCGCCCACCCGCACCGAGATCTCGGGGGTGACCTCGCGCGTCGACGATAAGGGCCGTCCGTATTTCGAACTCCCCGCTCTCGCCAATCCCTTCGATGCCTGGTGGCTCTACGATCCGCAGGGATTGTATCGCGCGCGGTAAGTGCAGCGCGGCAGAGCCGCGTGGGGACATGCTGGCACGCTGGCATGGTGACAAGGATAGCGGCAACCTGAGGTAGGGGCGCGACTGCGTCGCGTCCGTTCGCCGAGGTAGAATCGACGAGCGGGGCAAGTTATCCGACCCGGCGAGCTCCGTCCTCCCACGGACGCCACGCAGTGGCGCCCCTACCTCAAGACAGGCGGATGCGATGTCATCGCATCCCTACCCAAGGCACCCGCCACCTGCCACCCGGGGCTGCCACCCGCCACCCGAAACTTGCCTCTCACTTTTGCACCTTTGCACAGGCCGCAGGCCGGTTTGCACCTTTGCACCTAGGACAGCACGTGGTGCTGTCCCTGCCTCCCGAGCCTATCCGACTTGCACCGTCTGAAATAGGCGGCTTGATAGTCGGATACCCCTTATGCGCACCCCGTCGCTCCTCGCCCTTCTGGCTTCGCTTGTCTTCGTGACGGCGGCCGAAGATGGCGCCCAAGTCTATAACACCCTCTGCGTCGCCTGCCACGGCCCCGATGGCAAAGGACTCAATGGTCTGCCGCCCTTGGTCGGTAGCGACTGGCCCAAGGGCCCGGCCGCGCGCTCGATCAAGATCGTGCTCAGTGGCATGGAAGGTCCGGTCGAAGTCGCCGGCAAGACCTACAACATCGTCATGCCCCCGCAGGGCGCCGTGCTCAGCGACGAGAAAATCGCCGCCGCTCTCACGTATGTCCGCAAAGCCTTCGCGGGCGGCGCCGGCGCCGTGACGCCCGACGAGGTCAAGGCCGTGCGTGCCGCGACCGCCCAGCGCACCACGCCATGGACCGCCGAAGAACTCCTGAAGGACCATCCGTTCCCGCCCGCCAAGACTGCACTCAAGAATCTCGTCGGCACGATGTACAAGGGCGAGTGGAAGGTCATGCCTGACTTCTCCACGCTCAAGCCCGCGCTGATGGAAGATTTCAACGTCGGCGTGATCGATCCCGACCAGTCCGGACTGAAGGACGCTTTCGCGATGGTCTGGACCGGCCAGTTCGACGCCCCGGCGGATGGTAAGTATACCTTCCTCTTCGACTGCGACGATTTCGGCGCCCTCTACGTCGGCGGCGAACGTATCGCCGAAGTGAAGGGCATCGGACCCGTCGGCGGCCGTGCCAAGGAAGTCCCCGTCATCCTCAAGAAGGGCCTGACCCCGCTGCGCGTCGAGTATGTCGAGTTCGCTGGCCAGGAAGTCGTCGTGCTCGGCTACAAGGGCCCGAAGGATAAGGATTACAAGTGGCTCTCCAAGTCCAAGGGCGGCAAGGGCGGCAAGGCCGCCAAGCCGAGGGTCTTCATCCCGATTCAGCCCAAGGACGGCGTCGCCGCGATCTACCGTAACTTTATCGACAAGATCACTCCGCGTGCCATCGGCATCGGTTTCCCGAACGGCCTCAATATCGCCTATAGCGCCGACAATCTCGCCGCCGAGCTCTTCTGGAATGGTAAGTTCATGGATGGCGGCCACCACTGGACCGACCGTGGTGCCGGCAACGAGCCGCCCGCGGGCACTAACGTGATCAAGCTCTCCGATGGCCAGGGCGTCCTGCTCGAAGGCGTCGCCGGCGATGTCGTTCGCTACGTCCGCGAGAAGGGGAAGGAGGAGAAGGAATGGAAATTCTCCGCGATCAAGGTCGCGGCCGAGTTCAAGGGCTATGACCTCGACAAGGCCGGCAATCCGACCTTCCGCTCCGCGGGTGAAGGCTTCGCGCTCACCGACGCCTGGCTGCCCGAAGAACACTCCGGTAAGGCCTCGCTCACGCGTACGCTCAAGGTCACTGGCGCCAAGGCCGTCACGATTGTGCTGGCCCGCGACCTCGCGGTCAGCGGTCCGAGCGACGGTGTCTCCGAAATCGCCGGTGGCCTGCTGGTGCGCGCTGTCAGCGGCCCGAGCGACGGTGTCTCCGAAATCGCCGGTGGCCTGCTGGTGCGCGCTGTCAGCGGCCCAGCCCCGAAGGCCAACGCCAACGACAAGAGCCTCACGCTCACCGTCAAGCCCGGCGAGACCGCCGTGCTGGGTTACTCCTTCCGCTAATCCACCTCACAGGAAATCACCTTTATGAAGAAGCTCTCCCTTATCCTCGCCCTCGCCGGACTCGCCCTCGGCGTGTCCGCCGCACCGGCCGCTCCGGCCAAAGCCGCCAAGGCTGCCAAGGCTGCCAAGTCCGGCAAGCTCGCGACGGTTGACTCAATCCGCGTCGCCGAAGCCCGCCAGTCCGATTTCTACGAACGCGTCGAGATCCCCACGCCCGCGGGCGAGGTGACCGAAGTGTCGTCGATCGCGCTGCTCCCCGGCAAGAAGGTCGCCATCGGCACCCGCCGCGGCGACATCTGGGTCGCCGAAGGCGCCTACGATGCCGACCTCTCCAAGATCAAGTGGACCAAGTTCGCTTCTAACCAGCACGAGCCCCTCGGCATGTTCTGGAAGGAAGGTTCGATGTATGCGATGCAGCGTCCAGAGCTCACGCGCCTGACCGACCGCGATGGCGATGGCCGCGCGGACAGCTTCGACACCGTCAGCTCCCAGTGGGGCGTCAGCGGCGACTACCATGAATACGCTTTCGGCTCCGATCCGGACAAGAACGGCGACGTCTGGATGGTCCTCTGCCTGACTGGTTCGTTCCACGCCCACGCTCCTTGGCGCGGCTGGGCGGCCAAGATCACGCCCGAGGGTAAGTTCATCCCCGTGGCCTCCGGCATTCGCTCGCCGGGTGGTATCGGCGCCAATGATAAGGGTGATTTCTTCTACACCGACAACCAGGGCGTTTGGAACGGCTCCTCTTCGCTCAAGTGGCTCCGCGCTGGCTCGTTCCAGGGTAACCCTACCGGCAATAAGTCGGCCGCCCTCGCCAACTTCCCCGTACCGCCCGAGCCCACCAGCGGCTCGCGTACGCTCGCCGAGCGCTTGAAGTTCCCCGAGTATGTGCCGCCGGCACTCATCCTGCCGCACGGCAAGGTCGGCAATTCTCCGTCTGGTGTCGCGTGCGATATGTCCAAGGGTAAGTTCGGCCCATGGGAAAGCCACATGCTCATCGGCGAGCAGACCGCTTCGCAGGTCCAGCGCGCCAACCTTGAGGTCGTCAACGGCCTCTATCAGGGCGCCGTCTTCCACTTCCTCGGCGGTTTCGAAGCCGGCCTGATCCCGGTCCGTATGGACCAAGAAGACGGCACGCTTTTCGTCGGTGGTTCCAATCGTGGCTGGGGTTCGCGCGGCTCGAAGAACTTCACCTTCGAGCGCGTGCGCTTCAAGGGCAAGGTGCCGTTTGAGATGCACAACATCTCCGCCCGCAATGACGGCTTCGAAGTGACGTTCACGCACCCCGTGGACGCTACTGCGGCCGCCGACGTCGCGAACTACTCCATGGATACCTTCACCTATATCTATCAGTCGAGTTACGGTAGCCCTGAGGTCGATCAGACCACGCCCACCGTCAAGTCCGCCACCGTGTCGGCTGACGGACTCAAAGTGCGCCTCATTGTTGACGGCCTCGTCCGCGGCAACGTCCACCACCTCGTCCTTGGCGATATCAAGTCCAAGGCCGGCGAGACCCTGTGGCACAGCGAAGGGTGGTATACGTTGAACGAGATTCCGGCCGCGAAGTAAACTTCGCGGAGGGACAGGGCTAGGGCCTGAGGTAGGGACGGGACAGCACCACGTGCTGTCCTAGGTGCAAAAGTGCAAATCGGCCTACGGCCTGTGCAAAAGTGCAAAAGTGGATGCAAGTTTCGGGTGGCAGGTGGCAGCCCCGGGTGGCAGGTGGCGGGCATCGGGTAGGGATGCGATGACATCGCATCCGCCTGTATTGAGGTAGGGGCGGGACCGCGTCACGACATAGCTGCATCAGGAAGGGCCAACCATCCTTGGTTGGCCGCGGCCGATCAGGGGTGGTCAGCCCTACCCAAGGCAGAGTCATGAACTCAAAGGGAAACCGGAGACCGGGAGGAGGCTGCGGCTATGTCTTCAGGTAGGGGCGCCACTGCGTGGCGTCCGTGGGCGGACGGATGTCGTAGGGTCCGATGACTTGCCTGGCTATCGATAATCGCTCTGCGGACGGACGCGACGCAGTCGCGCCCCTACCAAAGGCAGACTAGGACAGCACGTGGTGCTGTCCCTACCTCATAATCTCACTCGAAACTAAACTCTCCGTCGGTGGCTTCGGGGGGAGGAGGGTCGCCGGCGAGGATGGTGCGGACGAAAAGATCGCGGTGCTCGGCGCAAGGGCCATGCGCGCGGAGCGCTTCGACGTGCTCAGGCGTACCGTAACCTTTGTGCGTCGCAAAACCGTATTGAGGATAACGCGCATGCATTTCGACGAGCATGCGGTCACGCTCGACCTTGGCGACGATCGAGGCGAGGGCGATGGCGAGGCTCTTGCCGTCGCCTCCTTTGACCGACTCATGCGCCCAGGCGAACGGACGAAGGGGTAACCCATCGACGAGCACGAGGAACGTGCGCGCGTCGGTGCGGCCGAAGAGTTCGCCTTCCGTGCCCGCGGCGGCGAAGAGGGGGGCGATGTGCCCCACGGCGAGCTTGGCGATACTGCGGGCCATCGCGAGGCGCGTAGCACCGAGGATATTGTGCGCGGAGATCTCCATTACCGAGCCGGCGGCCCAGGCGGTCTTGAGTTTCCCTTCGGCTTCCATCTTTGCGATGATCTCGCGAAATTCTGCGCGCTTCTCCGGAGTCAGCTTCTTGGAATCATTGGCACCGGAAAGCTTCCGCAACCAAGCGGGCTCGCCGTAGAAGCCAGCGTCGAGCAATACCGCCGCGGCGATCACCGGGCCGCAGAGCGAACCACGGCCAGCTTCATCCACTCCCGCGATACCTGGACGGTCGGCACCTTTCTTGCGGTCGAATGATGCCAGCGAGGCCACGGCTTATTCCGCCTTCTTGCGGCGGACGAACGGTTTGGTGGCTGGCGGCTCGAGCCCACGGACCTCGTAGGCGGTCTTGAAGTGCAGCTTGGCGAAATTGACGAGGATCGCGGGACCGAGGCGACCGACGAGTTCGATGCCGGCGTTCTTGGCTTCGGAGCCGGACCCCTTGGGCAGCTGGACGCCGCCATCCTGCGACAGCCGGTCGATCTCGCGGACGAACGCCGCGCGGGCGACGATGGAGGCCGCGGCGACGACGGGGTCGGATTCAGCCTTGGTGCGCATGCGGAGGTCGAACTCCACGCCTTTGCGGGCGAGCTCCTTCTGCACGAGGGGTTCTTCGGTGAATTGGTCGAGCAGGCCCCACTTGGGGCGACGCTGGTGCTGCAACTCAAAATCCTTGAGGGCTTCTTCGCAGGAGGTCGCGTGCATCCAGCCCAGCAGGCGGTTGAGGTTCTTACCGAAGCGCGAGTGCAGCTCGTTATACTTCGCCATGCGCATGAACGTCGTCTTCACCGCCACGCCGGGGGTGGAGCGGATGATGCGGTCGAGTTCGGCGATCTTGGCGTCCGTAAGTTTCTTGGAATCCTTGATGCCGAGTTCTATCCATTCGCGGGTCATCTCGCCCGTCGCGATGACGCAGGCCGAAACCACCGGGCCGAAGAGGTCGCCCTTGCCAGATTCATCGAGACCGGCGTGTTCTTCGAACCACTCCGGGTTGTTCGCTTCCTCGTAGCCCAAGACCGCCTGGCCCGTGACATCGGGCTCGAGGGTGAATTTTACGAAGTCTTCGGTACCCTTGCCCGAGATGACGCACTTGCCGGACTTGTAGTGGACGATGTTCAGGTTCTCGCCCTTGAAGGCGAAGGCTGCGTGGTCGACCGGGAAGGAGACCCAGCCCTTGGCGACGAGGATGGTACGGAGCTTCGCGGCCTCAGCCACGTCGAGTTTCAGCGTGTGCATCGCCACCTTCTTCGGCTCGTCGTCGGAGTCCTGCTTTGCCTTTCGTGCCATGAGTCCCAAGGTCTACCCGAGTTGGCCACCGAATCCAGCCCCATCCATGCCCGCCGCGAAACCCGCCCGTAATGCCAGCATCTCCGCGATGCGCCGGTCGCTTTTGGCCTGGTTCGGTCGTAACCGCCGGCCGATGCCGTGGCGGGAAGAAGTCTCGGCTTATCGGACTGTGGTGTCGGAGTTGATGTGCCAGCAGACCCAGATCGCCACCGCGATCCCGTATTTTGAAAAGTGGACCACTAAGTGGCCTGACTTCAAGGACCTCGCCAAAGCGGAAGAGGCCGAGGTCCTCGCCCTGTGGGCCGGTCTCGGGTATTATTCCCGCGCGCGTAATCTCCTCAACCTCGCCAAGCAGGTCGCCGCGCTGAAGTCGCCACCGCGGACCGCCGCCGAGTGGCGTGAGTTCAAAGGCGTCGGGCCTTATACCGCCGCCGCCATCGCCAGCATCGCCTTCGCTGAGCCCGTCGCGGTCGTGGATGGTAACGTCGTGCGCGTGCTTGCCCGCCTCGATGGTGTCCGCTCCAAATTGCGCGACGCGTCGTCGGCCGCCAAGCTATTCACCGCACGGGCCGATGAACTCGTCGACCCGAAGCATCCAGGAGACTTTAATCAGGCCATGATGGAGCTTGGCGCCACCGTCTGCCGTAAGGGCGTGCCGGACTGCGCGAAGTGTCCGCTGGCTGAATGGTGCGACGCCAAGAAGGCCGGCGACGCCCAGGCCTTGCCGCGCTTCGTCTCCAAGGAGCGCAAGGAAGCCGTCGTCGAGCGAGCGCTCATCACCCGCGAAGGAAAGATCCTGCTGCGCCGTAATCCGCACACTGCCAAGCGCCTCGCGGGGATGGCTGAGATCCCTGTGCTGTCCTCGCTGGGCGTCGAGCCGGCGGGTGAGCCGGCGCTCGTGCGGAGGCGGACCATCGGCACCGTGACTTACGAAGAGAAGCTGCATGCCCTTGAGGCCAAGGTCGCGGACATCCGTCGCTGGGCGAAGGACGGCGAGCTCGAATGGGTGGCCGCGGAAGCGCTCGACGGGGCCGCGCTGAGCGGGCCGCATCGACGCTGGCTCGGCGAGTGGCTTAGTCGAGGCGGTCGGACAACGCGCGGCAAACGGCCTTGAGGGTCGCCACGCGCGCGTAGCGCTTGTCGTCACCCGAGACCACCACCCACGGGGCGTGTGGCGTATCGGTACGCGCGATCATGTCTTCGGCTGCACGGACGTTAGCGTCCCACTTCTTGCGGTTACGGTAATCTTCCTTCGTCATCTTGTGACGCTTGTGCGGGGAAATCTCGCGGGCGTGGAAGCGGCGCAGCTGTTCTTCCTTCGAGATATTGATCCAGAGCTTGAGCACCACCATACCCGTTTCGGCGAGGCGCGCTTCGAAATCGTTGATCTCCGCGTAGGCGCGGGCCCATTCGGCATCCTTGGCGAAACCCTCGACGCGTTCGACCATCACGCGGCCGAACCAGGAGCGGTCGAAGACCGCGAGGTGACCGGGGGCGGGTACCTTGTTCCAGAAGCGCCAGAGATAGTGCCGCGCCTTTTCTTCCGGCGTCGGGGCCGGCGTCGGGAAGACTTGGTAATGCGCGGCGTCGAGCAGGCCGCAGAGACGGCGAATCGCGCCACCCTTGCCGGCGGCGTCGGGGCCTTCGAGGACGACCATCGTCGATAGTCCCTTCTGCGCGGCGATCCGCGTCAGGCGACCGAGGCGGGTCTGCAGTTTTACCATCTGCTGGCTGTAGCCTTTCTTGTCCAAAGTCGGATGAGCCGTGGCGCTTTCGAGCAGACCGCGCGGACGGCTGCTCGGCTTCTTCGCGGCGACCGCTGGGCGACGTCGCGAGACCTGACCCAGCTGAGCGGCGATGACTAGGCCGGCACTGAGGTCGCGGTGTTTCGTCTCGGTGCCACCCAGGACGACCTTCCAGGGGAGATTCTTGCCGCTACCTTGGCTGCGGAGCGCGCGACAGAGAGGCAGATTGCTGTGCTTGGCGAGCAGGAGGTCTTCTTCTGTGACCATCCAGCCCTCGGCGTCGGTATCCTCGGCGTCTCGGAGGCGCTTGCGGAGCGTCTTCTCCGACGTCTCCAGCCAGACCTTCACCACCGACGTGCCATCGGCCGCGAGGAGTTCTTCGAACGTACGGAGGGATTTCAGACGGGCGCGGAGGGCGTCGCCCGAAATTTCATGGGAAGCGACCTCTACGGCCGTGCGGGTGAGCCAATCGCCGACCACAATCGTCAGGCGGCCTTTCGCCGGCATCTCCTGCCAATACGGCCAGAGGAAGGGGCGACCGTCGATGGACGCGGCATCCGGCGCGCAGATCCGGACCGTGCGGGAGTCGAACCATTCCGTGAGCTGGTTAGCGAGTTCCGAGGCCGCGAGGCGGTCGCAGCCGCCGATGACGATGACGGCACTCTGCTGCTTCGTGACCAAGCGGCGCTGGGCGGCCAGGAGGCGAAGATGGAGGGCGGAGCGAGCTCGCTCCAGTGCGCTACGGGTAGGCATCGGGGGCACTATGCAGGACGCCACCGCGGATGGGAAGCGCGATTGAGTGACGGTCCCGTGACGCCTCAGTCCAGCAGCCCGGCGATGTCGGCCACGTAGACTTGACGCCCGCCGGCGTGCGCGGAGTCGAAGCAGAACTGACGCCCGCTCCGGCTGGCGGAGGGGTGCGTATCGCAGCGCCACTCCTTGCCCACGATATCGATTGGAGACGGGAAGGCCCCGACCTCGATGCGGCGGTTGGTCGGGATATGGTAAAGAAAAGGCCGTTGTAGCTTCTCGGGGCCTTGCGGGTAGGTGTCGTTGAGCACCCACTCGTTATTCGTGTTCGGCAGGTAGGTGTTGTGGCCGTTATTCGGCATCGCGTCCTTGCCCACGACCGTGACCTCGTCGGAAAGGTCCTTGTAGACGTAGAACCGTTCGCCGTGCGAAGGGTGCCAGGCCCAGGCGAAGATGTGCTGCGGGTCGCGCCAGACGAAGTGCGAGGTTCCGCCGTTGGGGTCCATCACGTGGACCTTGCCGCCGTTGACGTCAATCGTCAGCGCGCGCGTGCGGAAGGCGGCTTTGTCGCCCGGATTACGCCAGCGATGTAGGAAGAAGAGGCGCGTGCCGTCCGTATTGCAGAGCAGGTGATTGAACCAATGGATCGCGCCTGGTTTGAAAGCGAAGTTCGCCGGGCCGGTGAAGGGAATCTTGGCCGCTTCGGCGAGCGAGAAGAGCAGGCGTTGCTGGCCCGTGGCGATGTCCATTCGCCAGATACCGATATCATCGGGGGTTGGCTTGAGTTTCCAGATGTCACGTTCCGCGCCGGTGGCGTAGCCGTAGCCCGGGCGGCAGACGTCGAGTCGCGCGAAGTCGGGTGCGAAGGCCGTCTTGCCGTCGGGACTAAACGTATAGAACGGATGAGGCAGCGTGCGCGTGCGGCCTGATTTCACATCGAGGATGCGCGTGACGAATTGACCGTCGGCGCGATCGTTCCAAGCCACGTCACGGTCCGAGCCCGGGACCCATTGGAGCATGCAGCCCTGCTGCCAGTTCCAGGCGTTGCAGCCGCCTAGGTCGATCCAGCGGTCCTTGTCCTGGGTGTCGACCATCCCGACGCGGATTGAGTCGGCCTTCGTCGGTGAGCGGCCTTCGAAGTCGACCTCATTGGAGAGCACGAAGCGGTCATCGGCGGAGAACAGGAATTTATCGTAGTAACCACGCCAGTGGAATTTCGGTCCGCGCGTGATCGGGCGGATGCGGGCCGTCGCCGGTGCTGACGCACAACCCGCGAGCGCGCCGAGGGAGGCGAGGGCGGAGAGTTTGAGGAAGTCGCGGCGGGGGAGCATGTGGGCGGAAAAGGGACTAGGGGTGGGGGTAGGGGTAGGGGTAGCACCACGTGCTGTCCTAGGTGCAAAAGTGCAAATCGGCCTACGGCCTGTGCAAAGGTGCAAAAGTGGGATACAGATTTCGGGTGGCGGGTGGCAGCCCCAGGTGGCAGGTGGCGGGATTGGTATTGGGTAGGGCGGTGATTGCTATCGCCGCCGTTCGAATCCGAAGGAGGGAGCTGCCGGGTCTTAGTTGGGTTCGATGATTTCTTAGGTCCGTCCGCGAACGGACGTGATGGCAATCACGTCCCTACCCAGGGCAGAGTCACGAATTCAAACGGAGACCAGAAGCATGGGAGCCATTGATTCGGGTGGCGGGAGTTTCCCGTGCTTAGCGGGCGGGGCCGGCTTCTTCTTCGTCGTCGGCCGGAGGCAGGATGCCTTTGAGCAGCGCGTCGAGGGTCTTCTGCAGGGCGGCTTTCATTGCGCCAGCTTCGGCTTTGTCGACCGCCTTGATCTGCCAGCGGATGGCTTCTTCCTTCTTGCCTTGGAGCCAGCGGAGGCGGGCGAGCGTATCGAGTTTGTCGGGGTGTTCTTCCTTCGTCAGCTTCACCGCTTGTACGGCGCACTTCTCGGCCAGGACGAGGTTTAGATTTTTCGCGAAGCCAGGCACCGTGAGTAGGCGCCAAGCGATTTCGTTCATCGCCTCGGCGTCGTCGAACTCTTCGTCGGCCAATTTACTCAGCTGGGCGTAGAATTTCGTCGGATCGCCGCGGGCGAGGCCAATCTGGGCTTCGATAGATTCGCGGAGTTCCTTGCCTTCCTTGGGCGGGAGCACACCGGCGGCCGCGGGCAGGGCTTTTTCCGCGGCATCCCAATCGCGGTTGCCCATCGCTTCGGAAAGAGCGTCGAGCTTCGCTTGCGCGGCGAGCATCTCGGGGTCGCCGGGCTTAGTGCCAGCGGGGACGGCCGGTTTGCTGAGGCGGCGTTGCGGAATTTTGTCGGCGATCGGCGCGGCGGCGGCGAGGGGCGTGCCCGTGAGAATGTCGCCGATGATTTCATCGGTGAGTTGCATGGGGTGGCCCATCCAGGCGATCTTGCCGTCGGAGACGACGAACGCATGCGGGATGCCGTTCACTTCGGCGGCTTCGAGCCAGTCTTTGATGAAGGCTTTGCCGCCGACGGCGACGCGGTAGGACATCTTGTCGCCTTGGGCCTTCAGGAAATCTTTCGCGCGTTGGGCGGAGGCCGCGTCGCGTTCGGCTTCCCAGACGTTGACGCCGGTGATTACGATACCCTTCTTGCCCATCTTCTTATGGAGGTCGTCGAGATGCGGGATTGCCGCGACGCACGGGCCGCACCAGCTCGCCCAGCATTCGAAGACGTAGATCTCGCCCTTCTTGAATTCTTTCACCGCTTCGCCTTGAAGCATCGACTCCGGTCGCGTGGCGGGAGCGGGATCGCCGACTTTCAGGCCAGCGGCGGAAAGGGTGGCCGTGAGCAGCAGCAGGAGCAGGGTGCGCATGGGTGTGAGTTTGGGTCGAGGATGATGGGAGGCAAGAGGGGGTTGTCAGAAGGTGGTGGCGGATAGCGGTTGGCGGTTAGCGGTTAGGGCCAGCTTCATAAGTGCAAAAGTGGGAGGCAGCGTTTCGGGTGGCGGGTGGCGGCCTCGGGTGGCAGGTGGCGGGGTAGGGATGCGCTCAAGGGGAGACCGGAGACCGGGGGGAGGCTGGGGATATGCATCGGGTAGGGGCGCCACTGCGTGGCGTCCGTTCGCCGAGACAGAATCGATGAGCCGGGTTAGCTGCCGGACCTAATGACATCCGTCCGCCCACGGACGCGACGCAGTCGCGCCCCTACCTTAATGCTCTAAACAAAAAACCCCGACACTGTCGGGGTTTTGGATAAGCTGGTGGTTGGTCTCAGGCCTTAGGCGCGTTGAACTTCGCGCGGATGGCTTCGACCACGGCCGGATCGGCCAGGGTCGAGACATTGCCGAGTTCGCGGCCTTCGGAGATATCGCGCAGGAGGCGGCGCATGATCTTACCCGAACGGGTCTTGGGGAGATCAGGGACGAAGACGATGCGCTCCGGGCGGGCGAACTTACCGATCTTGGCGTCAACCATGGCGTTAAGTTTCTTGGCGAGTTCGGCTTCGTTGACCGTCTTGGCGGCGGCGGACTTCAGGATGACGAAGGCCATGAGGCCCTGGCCCTTGAGGTCGTGCTTCACGCCGATGACGGCAGACTCAGCGACCGCCGCGTCTTCGATGAAGATCGCTTCCAGTTCGGCTGTGCCGATGCGGTGACCAGAGACGTTGACCACGTCGTCCACGCGGCCGGTGATCCAGAGGTAGCCGTCCTTGTCGCGGATGGCGCCGTCGCCCGGGAAGTAATATTTGCCGCCCCAGCGGTTCCAGTAGGTGTCCACGTAGCGCTGTTCGTCGCCGAAGATACCCTGCGTGATGCCGGGCCAAGGCTTGCGGATGGCGAGGATACCGTGGTCGGTCTCGTTGCCGTTCTCATCGAGGACGGCGGCGTCGACGCCGAAGAACGGCAGCGTGGCCGAGCCGGGCTTCGTAGGCGTGCAGCCGGGCATCGGGGTGATCATGTGGCCGCCGGTCTCGGTCTGCCACCAGGTGTCAACGATCGGACAGCGTTCGGCGCCGATGTTGCGGTGATACCAGAGCCAGGCTTCGGGGTTGATCGGTTCGCCGACGGAGCCGAGGAGGCGCAGCGAGGAGAGGTCATGCTTCTTCACCCACTCGTCGCCCCACTTCATGAAGGCGCGGATCGCGGTCGGAGCGGTGTAGAACACCGTGACCTTATGGTCTTGGATGATCTTCCAGAAGCGGCCGAAGTCAGGAGCGTCGGGCGCGCCTTCGTACATCAGCACCGTGGAGCCGTTGAGCAGCGGACCGTAGACCACGTAAGTGTGGCCGGTGACCCAACCCACGTCGGCCGTGCACCAGAAGAGGTCGTCGCCCCGAAGGTCGAAGACATACTTGTTGGTCGAGTAGGCGTGGACCATGTAGCCGCCCACACTGTGCATGATGCCCTTCGGTTTGCCGGTGGAGCCGGAAGTGTAGAGCAGGAAGAGCATCTCATTGGCCTCCTGTTGGGCCGCCTCGCACTGGTCGGTGACCTGGGCGGCGGCTTCGTGATACCAGACATCGCGGCCGGCCTGCATGACGCAGCCCGCGTCGGGCTTGCCCGGGTGGCGCTGGAGGACGAGCACGTGGGCGCAGGTCGGGCAATCCTTCACGCCTTCGTCGACCGTCTGCTTGAGCGCGAGGAATTTGCCGCGGCGGTAGCCGCCGTCCATTGTGATGACGGCTTTCGACTTCGCGTCATTGACGCGGTCGCGGATGGATTCAGCCGAGAAGCCGCCGAACACGACCGAGTGGACGAGGCCGAGGCGGGCGCAGGCCAGGACGGCCATCGCGAGCTCGGGGACCATCGGCATGTAGATCGCCACCGTGTCGCCACGCTGGAGTCCCATGCCCTTGAGCACGTTGGCGAAGCGGCTGACTTCGGAAAGCAGTTGGCGGTAGGTGATGCGGCGGACCTCGACGGCCTTGCCGTCGGCGGTGGGCTCGCCTTCGTAGACGATCGCAACCTTATCGCCGAGGCCCTTGGCGACCTGGGCGTCGAGACAGTTGTAGGCCACGTTGGTCTTGCCGTCCACGAACCAGCGGAAGAACGGCTTCTTGGATTCGTCGACGACCTTCGTCCACGGCTGGAACCAGGTCAGCTCCTTGGCTTCGTCGGCCCAGAAACCATCCGGGTCTTGGATCGAGCGGTTATAGAGCGCGGTGTAGCCATCCATGCCCTTCACGCGGGCCTTGGCGACGAACGCGGCGTTGGGCGGGAAGATCTGCTCGTTAGAGCCGAAGCCTTCGGCGCTGGCCTTCTTGACGTCGTCGATTTCTTCGTTGGCGTCGGAGGAGTTAGGGGTGTTGGCCATATTATTTACGTTTAGAGCGAAGGATGAGGTAGATAGAAAAGGCGACCAGGAGGGCGAGTGCTAGCACAAGCCAGGGGGTGCCGGTGATATCAGGAGAGAGAGGGGGTTGATCCGCAAAAATGACCATGGAGGTAGTGGGGTGGAGAATATGAACCCTGCGGGTCGCCGAAGGGCAACCAAAACGCGGAGTCTGTGAGTAGTTTGACCCTTCCCGTGACGGTTTGTTGCCTAAACTTCGGCCAGCAGTTCCGCAAACCCGTCGACCACGCGGACGCCTAGGCCTTGGAGTCGTTCGCGGTGCTGGTGGCCGTGGGCGGCCAGCACGCAGTCGACACCCATCGCGGCCGCGGCTTCGGCGTCGTGAGCGGTATCACCGATATAAATCACATCCTCTGGGCGATGGGCCAGGTCGGACAGGTGGAGGCGAGCGCGCTCCTCTTTGCTCCCAGCGTGGATGTCGTGGCCGCCACAGGTCTTGATGAAATGGCGATCGAGTCCGTATTGTGTGAGCGTCGTCGTGAGTAGGCTACGCTCATAAGCCGAGAGCACCGAGTGCGTGAGCCCGGCCGCCGTGAGCCCATCGAGCAGCGTCTCCGCGTGGGGGTGCAGGCGGCACTCCGTCTTGCGTTCCTCGTAGGCGGCCATGAAGCGGACCGACATCGCGCGAAAGGAAGCTTCATCGGGCGTGAAGCCGATCTCTTGGTAGACCTTGATGACCGGGAACTGGAAAATCTGGCGGTAGCGGACTGGGTCGACGAGCGGGTGGCCGTCTTCCTGCAGCAGGCGGTTGAGCGATTCGCAGCACAGCCAGGTGTCATCGAGCAGCGTGCCGTTCCAGTCCCAGACGGCATGGCGATAGTCGGTGAGCTTCTTACGCATGGGCGGGGACGAGGGAGAAGGCCTCGATGGCCACGCCTTGGCAACAGTGGGCGAAGTCCGGAGCACGTCCGCTGACATCGAAGCCGTCCCAGCGGAGAGGTAGGTCGCTCCAGGCGGTGGTGTCGGCCGGGCTGAGTTCATACGGGGAGTGGTGGACTTGACCGCGGACGAGTCGGCCGCCGCGCACCGAGAAGAAACTGTAGCGTTCAGCCAGGTGGAATTCGAGCGAGCCCGGCGTGGTGGCGTGCGGCGCGGAGGCCGCCGACCAGGCGTAGCGGGCCGTCTCGGCTTCGCCGCGGCGACGGCAGGATTGGGCGAGCCCGGGGCCGAAGGACATCGTCGCGTGCTCGTAGGGCAGCCCGAAGCCCGCGCGGGCGAGCGCGACGGCCGGGGCGCGGTCGCAGTCGAGGGAGAAGAACCAGACTCCCGGTTCGCCAGAAGCGTCGCGCACGTAGGTGCGCACGTTCAGCTCGTTGAAATACGAAAGCCACGGAAGGGCGGGGAGGCCGAGGGGGCGCACCGCGTTCATGCGGAAGCCCACGACGCCGAGGTGGGCCTTGCCTTCGAAGGTATCGACCGTGAGCCCAGCCGGCAGGCGGGACTGGATCGCCTCCGCCGCATATTCCCAATGTAGGAAGAACAAGTCGTCCCAGCGTTGCCGCATGACCGGGCGACGCGTCGGGCGGACGCGGGCGCGCAGGAGTCTTTCGGTCGCGTCGTTCACGCCCTTATCGTCCTCGGAGGAGGAAGCGGGTCAAGCGGACCGGCTTTTATTTCCCATCGGCGAACGGCGGCTTCGACAGGTCGAGTTGGTAGAGCACCTGGTTATATTCCCAACGGGGGGTTGGCTGCTTATTGCCGGAGAAGGTCGTCGTGTAGGTGCCTTCGAAATGGATTACCGGCGAATCGGCCTGGAAGAATTCTGGATGCAGCACCGGATTGTAGAACGTGTAATCGTCGTGCGAGAGCACCTTGCGGGCGTTGCCCCAAGGGCCGGCGGGGTCGGCTGCTTCGGCCAGCCAGATTTCGCCGAGGAAGGAAGGCTTGCCGGCCTTCTGCGTGAAGATCGCGAGCCACTTGCGGTTCCAGGGGTGCCAGGCGATGTGGCCCTTGTGCACCGTGATAGCCTCGCCGGTCGGCGTGGCGGCGGAAGTCGCGGCGCGCATGGGCTTCCAGTTGTCCGGATTCTTCCAGCCTTCATAGGTGGCGGGTGTCCGGAGGATTGGGAATGGGTCGCAGAAGAGGATCCATTTACGGCCGACCGGATCCGTCCAAGGCACCGCGTGTCCTTCCGGCATCGGTGGGGCTTTCGGGTTGGCCGCGTCTTCGGTCCAGACGGTATCGAGTGGGTGGAAGAGTTCTTCGTGCGGGTCCCACTCGACGAGGTCCCAGCGGTAGGCTTGCATCGCGCCCTTCGTCTTCACCGCTGCGGCGACCAGATGCGGTGCGCCTTTGGCGTCGGGCAGCGTGATCGCGCCCCAGATCCAGGTCGGGCCATCGCCGGGCACCTTCGCCACGCCGCGCGGACGCAGTTCGCTCTGCGCGGTCTTCCGTTCGCTCACGTAGGCGTAGGGTGGGCGCAGAGGCGGTTTCGCCGGCGGCAAGAATTTCTCGGTCGAAGCCGCGGAGACGTTGAAGATACCGAGCGGGTAGTGGGCCAGGTTCGTGTCGCCCCAGAACCAGAGCATCTTTCCACCCAGTTTCGCCGTCACCACGCTATCGGATCCGAGCACGCCGCTTTCCTTCCAGTCGAGTTGTTCACCGAGCTTCTGTGATTCCGCGAAGAGGCCCGCGCCGGTAAGGCGGCCGAGACGGCGGGCGAGGATGGTGCGTTCGACCGTGACCTTGAGCGTCTGGCCCGGCTTGGGCGTGAGGCGGACGCCGGAGTAGCCGAACCCGTCGGCCTTCACGCCGTAGCCGTGGCCGTGGACGCTGAACCAGGTTTCGCGCCCCATGAGTTCGGGGAGGTCAAAGGCGATCAGCCCGGCGTTGTCGGAGACGAAGCGGGCACCGTGGACCGTGCGGAGTTCGACGCCTGACACCGGCCAGCCATCGCCCTTCTCGATAATCTCGATGCGGCAAGGTTGGGCGGCGAATCCCGTCGTCGCGCAGGCCAGCAAGCCAAGGAGCCAAGGGGTGAGCCTCATGAGCTTAGTGTCGGCGGAATTGGCCGTGATTCAAGCCTGCGCGGGGCTTTTCGCTTGGAGCGGGGGCCGTCCGGGCTTACCTCTGGGACATGCTTCCGGAAGCGCGCCAGAAAGAGCTCAAGGCCTTCGCCGAAAAACTCGCGGACATCGCCCGCCGGGTCTTGGTCGCGGCGCACGCCCGTGTCGCCACCGACGTCGAAATCAAGTCCGACGGTACGCCGGTGACCGTCGCTGACAAGGAAGCCGAGCGCCAGATGCGCGCGGCCATCAAGCAGGCTTATCCGGATCACGGCATCCTCGGCGAGGAGTTCGGGCCCGAGAACGTCGACGCCGAGTATTGCTGGGTACTCGATCCCATCGACGGCACCAAGTCGTTTCTTTCCCGCGTCCCGCTTTACGTCACCCTCATCGGCCTGCGCTACGAAGGTAAGCCCGTTCTCGGCGTCATCGATCAGCCCATCCTGTGCGAGCGTATCGTCGGCGATAACCTTACCTGCGAGCTCAACGGCCGGCCCGTCCGCGTGGCCGAGGCTTCCATGAAGGACGCCGTCGTCGTCTCGACCGACCTCGACAATATCCGCCGCATGCATCGCGATGTCCGCTGGAACCGTTTTGCCGACAGCGTCGCCCATGTGCGTACGTGGGGTGACGGCTACGGTCATCTGCTCGTGGCGTCTGGCCGCGCGCACGTCGTCGCCGACCCGATCATGAACCCGTGGGATATCGTGCCCGTGCTGCCTGTCCTGCGTGGCGCTGGCGCCGTCGTGACTTCCTGGGATGGCGGCGATCCCATCAAGGCCGGCAACATCATCGCCGCGGCCCCGAAGCTGCACGCGGAAGTGATGCGGACGCTGCGCGAGTAAGCGCGGCTCAGAGGCGGATCTTCAGCGAGCGGCCGTGGGCGTCGAGACGCTCCATGCGCGCGAAAGCGTCGACCACGCCGGCCGCTTTCTTGAGCGAGGCTGGGTCATACTGCACCAAGCTCGTGCGACGAAGGAAGTCGGCGACGCGGAGGCCGCTGAAGAAGCGACCCGTGCCGCCGGTCGGGAGCGTGTGGCTCGGGCCGGCGGTGAAGTCGCCTAACACCGTGGGCGTATGGCTACCCATAAGAATCGCGCCCGCGGTGGTGATCTGGGCGGAGAGCTTCTTGAGCTTCCCCTTTGCGACCATCAGTTCGAGGTGTTCCGGGGCGACGAGATTCGCGACTTCGGCGGCATTCTCGATCTTCGGGACCAGGATCACGCAGACCTTGGCGGCGAGCGCTTTGCGGATCTTCTCGCCGTGGGTGAGGGAGTTGGACTGCGAGCGGGCGGCGGCGAGGCACTTATCGGCGAAGGCTTCGGTCTCCGTCACTAGATAGAGCTTCTCCTTGCCGCTACCGTGTTCGGCTTGAGCGCAGAGGTCGGCCGCGACCCACTCCGGCTTCGCGGTGCGATCGGCGATGATCATCACTTCGCTCGGGCCGGGGAGGAGGTCGACGCCCACGAGACCGAAGACCTGGCGTTTTGCTTCGGTGACGAAGGCATTGCCCGGGCCGAAGATCTTGTCGACCGCCGTGACCGTGCTTGTGCCGAGGGCCATCGCGGCGATGGCTTGGACGCCGCCGATCGCGTAGACCTCGCGGACGCCGCAGAGGTAGAGCGCGGCGAGGATGTCAGGATTGATCTTTCCGTCCGGTCCGGGAGGCGTGCAGGCGCAGAGTTCCGGGACGCCGGCGACCTTGGCGGGGAGCGCGGTCATCAACACCGTGGAGACAAGCGGGACTTGGCCGCCGGGAATGTACAGGCCGCAGCGCTGGATGGCGTGGTGGCGTTCGCCGACCGTGGCGCCGTGCGGGTTCTTCGCCGTCCAGCCCTTGGGCAGCGTGCGGGCGTGGAAGGCAGTGACGCACTTCGCAGCTTCGTCGAAAGCTTTCTTTTTCGCCGGATCGAAACTGGCGGCGGCCTTCTCAAGGTCCTTGAGCGGCACGCGGATCTGGCGGACCGTGAGCTTCGCGTGGTCGAACTTCGCCGTGTAATCCAGCACCGCGATATCGCCGCGGGCTTTCACGTCAGCGATGATCGAGGCGACGGTCGCGCGCACGTCCGGGGCGGCTTCGCCCGAGCCCACGAAGGCGCGGAGCTGGCTGCGGAAATCCTTATCGCTCGTGCGGAGGAGGGTCATGGGCTCAGAAAGAGGGGAAATCGAAGAGGCCCGCGGACAGCGCTGGGTTGACCTGAATTTGGTCGTACGTGACCTCGCCGGATTTCTTGCCGTCGACCGAGATAGATTCCTTCGAGGGGAAGGCGATGCCATCGACCTTCGTCAGTGCTTCGACCTTCTGGCGCTGGAGTTCGCCCTTGGGGGTCGGCTGGTCGGACGCTACGAGGACGAAGGTATCGGCGTCGAAGTGGCGCGTGATGCGGAAGCCGCTCGCGTAGGCGTATTCGACCGCCTGCGTCTTGCGTCCGTCGATTTCGGAAGGGCCTTTGTAGGTCGCTGTGCCGAGGCCGGCGGCGGGGATGGCGAAGAAGGCGAGGTCATCGCGGGACATGTCCTGGAGCTTCTTGAATTCTTCGTAGGGGACCGAACGGACGGAGCGGCGGGCGAGCGCGTCAGCCCGATTCGTGGTCCAGCCGTCGAGACGGCCGGCGCAGACGGCAGCCTCGAGGCCACGGTCGCGATCGGAGGTCTTCTGTAGGCGGTAGCCCGGTGCCGCCAGCGTGAGGGTCGTCGTATTCAGCTCTTTGCCCTTGCCGTCATAGGCTGCGAATTCCATCCGCAAAGATTTCACTTTATCTAGGGCGGCGACGTCGGAGCTGAGCGCCGCGCGGGCCTTGGCGACGACGACCTCGACCGTCAGCGCTTTGTCTTCGGCGGACAACGCAAGCGGACCCGCGAGCAGGAGCGTCGCAAACAGCGCGGAGAACAGGCGAAACAGGGCCATGGAAGGCAAATGTTGGGCGGTGGCTCCGCCTTGGCAAGCATCGGAAGGGCGGTGGGCGCCGCTTCCAGCGGGCTTAGCGTTCGCCGGTCGCCTTGAGCAGCCCTGCCACGTCGCAGCGACCTTCGTAGAGCGCCTTGCCGACGATGGCGCCGACGAGGTTCGGGTAAGCCTTGGCCATCGCGGCGAGGCGCACGACGTCCTCGGTGCCGGAGACTCCGCCGGAAGCGATGACGCCGCAGGGGCAGACTTTAAGAACCGCTTCGAGGGAATTCCAATTCGGACCCGTGAGCATGCCGTCGGTCGCGATGTCAGTGTAGATGACCGTCGAGACGCCGAGCTCGCCCGCTTCCTGGGCAAACTCCGTGGCCTTGAGGGCCGTGACGGCCGTCCAGCCTTTGACGGCGACGAGGCCGTCCTTGGCGTCGATGCCGACCGCGAGGCGAGGGCCGTGGGCCTTGGCCATCTCGCGAAGGAAAGCGGGATCCGTCGCGGCGCGCGTGCCGATGACGACGCGGCTCGCGCCGGCGGCGTAGGCGGCTTCAGCGGTGGCGCGGTCGCGCATGCCGCCACCGAACTGGATTTTCGGGCCGAGCGCGGCGATGCGTTGGAGTATCGGGAGATTGAGCGGGGCGCCGCCGAAGGCGCCGTCGAGGTCGACGACGTGAATCCAGGCCGCACCGGCCTGGGCGAAGACGATGGCCGGTTCGACCGGATCCTTATAGTAGTCGGTGCGCGCGTCGTCGCGGCCTTGGCTGAGGCGGACGCAGCGACCGCCGCGGATATCGATGGCCGGATAGGCGAGCATGGGAATCAGGAGGCCTTCTTCTTCGGCGAGGCGGCCGAGACCGTGACTGGCTTTTCGCCGCGAATCGCTTCGGCCGTTACCGTGAACTTTGAGCCAGGGGTAGCTTCGGGTAGCGCGTACATCGTTTCGAGCAGCACGCCTTCAAGGACGGAGCGCAGGCCGCGGGCGCCAGTGCCGAGGGCGAGCGCCTTGTCGGCGGCGGCTTCAAGGCCTTCGCGGGTGAATTCGAGGGTCATACCCGAGAGGGCGAAGAGCTTGCGATACTGCTTCGTCGCGGCGTTGCGCGGTTCGGTCAAGATACGGATGAGCGCTTCGCGGTCGAGTGGCTCGAGGACCGAGATGACTGGTAGGCGGCCGACGAATTCCGGGATCATGCCGAAGGAGAAAAGATCTTCGGGCTGGAGGCCCGCGACGATTTGTTCGGCTGAGAGGGAAGGCTTGTCGTTCTGCGGGGGGACGAAGCCAAGGGACTTCGCGCCGCCGCGGCGGGCGATGATGCGATCGAGGCCGGCGAAGGCGCCGCCGCAGATGAAAAGGATGTCCGACGTGTCGACGCGGATGCACTGCTGCTCCGGGTGCTTACGGCCGCCGGCCGGAGGGACGTTGCAGACTGTGCCTTCGAGGAGTTTGAGGAGCGCCTGCTGGACACCTTCGCCCGAGACATCGCGCGTGATCGAGGCCGAGTCAGACTTACGACCGATCTTGTCGATTTCGTCGATGAACACGATACCGCGCTGGGCGCGTTCGATGTCCATGTCGGCCGCCTGGAGGAGGCGCAGGATGACCGTTTCCACATCGTCGCCAACGTAGCCAGCTTCCGTGAGGGTGGTGGCGTCGGCGATCGCGAACGGCACGTCGAGCATACGCGCGAGCGAGCGGGCGAGGAGCGTCTTGCCGGTGCCCGTCGGGCCGATCAGCAGCACGTTACTCTTGTCGAGCTCGACGTCGGCGAGGTCGCCGGCCTGAGCCGCGGTGGCCTGCGTGTGGCGGTCGTTGAGTCGCTTGTAATGATTGAAGACCGCGACCGAGAGAACCTTCTTCGCGTGAGCCTGGCCGATGACGTGCGCGTCGAGTTCGAGGCGTAGCTTCGTCGGCGGGATCAGCTTGATCGGGGCGAGCGGCTGCTTCGCAGGGGCTTCCTGCATCGCGGGTCCGCCAGCGGAGGCCGCGGGTTTACCGTCGCGGGTTTTCTCGCGATCGAGGAGGCGGCCGCAGGTGGAGACACAGGCGTCGCAGATGCCGACGCCGGCGGGACCCGCAATCAGCTTGCCGGCCTGGGCGGCGGGCTTGCCGCAGAAGGAGCAGCTCTCGGCGCGGTCCCCGGCCATGCGCTTAGGCGCGGACCGCCTTAGGCGCCACGACGTGGTCGACGAGGCCGTAGGCCTTCGCCTGTTCGGCCGTCATGTAGAAGTCGCGGTCCGAGTCGCGCATCAGGTCTTCGGCCGTCTTGCCGCTGTGCTTGGCGAGGACGTGGTTGAGCGTGTCGCGCCAGCGGAGGATTTCCTTCGCGGCGATGGAGATATCGGAAGTCTGGCCGCCCGCGCCACCGCTGGGCTGGTGGATCATCACGCGGCAGTTCGGGAGTGCGTGGCGCTTACCCTTCGTACCGGCGGCGAGGAGTACCGAGGCCATGCTGGCCGAGAGGCCGATGCAGTAGGTGTTAATCTCGCACGTGAGGAAGTTCATCGTGTCGTAGATCGCCATGCCCGCGGTGACCGAGCCGCCGGGGGAGTTGATGTAGATCGAGATGTCCTTCTTCGGGTCTTCCATCTGCAGGAAGAGCAGCTGCGCGATGACCGCGTTGGCGACATCGTCGTAGATCGGCGAGCCGATGAAGATGATGCGGTCCTTGAGCAGGCGGCTGTAGATGTCCCAGGCTCGTTCGCCACGGGCGTCGCGTTCGACGACGTTAGGGATGATGTAGGACATGGTGGTACGAGGGGGACTGTGCCCAGAAAGGGCGAAATCTCAACCTTAGGCAGCGATGCTGCCCGCGAGGACGGCGTCGAGGGCCTTGTTGAGGAGGGCGTCGCGGCGGAGTTCGGCGAGGCGCTGGCGGTCCTTGACCAGCTTTTCGGGCTGGGTCTGGCTAGCCTGGGCGGCCTGCATGATCGCGGCACCGAGCTCTTCGCGGGTCACTTCGAGCTTCAGCTCTTCGGCGATGCGGGAGAGGACGAACTGGGCGCGGACGCGGAGAGCGGCGGCCTTTTTGGCTTCGGCGAGGATGTCGTCGCGCTGGGTCTCGAGTTCTTCGGGCTTCGTGCCGCTGCGCAGGCGCATTTCGGCGTACTGGTAGAAGAGGCCCTGGGCGACGGAGAGGATGGCGGATTCCGGGAGAGGGAAGTCCTGGCCGGCGAGGAGGGCGTCGACGGCCTTTTCGCGGCGGGCGGTTTCGGCGGCCTGCTTCTTCGAGCCTTCGATGCCCTTGCTGAGCTGTTCGCGGAGTTCGGCGGAGTCCTTCACGCCGACGGCCTTACAGAAGGCTTCGTCGATCTGCGGGAGTTCTTTGCGGCGAACTTCGCTCGCCGTGATGGCGTAGGAGACTTTTTTGCCGCGGAGGGCTTCGCGCTCATGCGTGGCGGGGAAGACGTATTCAGCCTGGGCGGTGGCGCCGGCCTTGAGGCCGATCACGGCCTGAGCGATGGCGGGGACGGCGACGGCGGCGCTATCAGCACCGGCTTCTTCCCACGTGGATTCGGCGCTGCCGTAGGACTTCGCTTCGGCGTCGATCTCGCTGACCGGCTTGCCGTCGACGGTGCCGACGTAGCCGATGCGGACGTAATCGCCCTTGGCGGCGGCGTCATCGGTCTTCTCGTAGCGGGCGCGTTGTTCGAGGATCTTCTTCAGATGCTCGTCGATGTCGGCGTCGGTGACCGTGATGGTTTCGGCGGGGACCTTGACGGACTTCCAGTCCGGGGTCTTGAACTCGGGGACGACGTCGACTTCGTAGCGGAAGACCGCGTCGGCGCCGGAGCCGGCTTCCTTTTGGACGTCGGCCACAGTGTAAACCGTGAAGGACTTTTCCTGCTGGATGCGTTCGTAGCCCTGGGAAAGGAGGCGCTGGCTGACCTCGTCGGCGATCTGCTTGCTGTACTTCAGGCGCACGACGGCTTCGGGGGCCTTGCCCGGGCGGAAGCCGGGAAGGGCGGCCTCGCGAGAGAAGCCCTTGAGGACTTCCTTCTCGGCGGCGGCGACGGCCTCGGCGGGGACCGTCACGGTGACGGAGCGGCGGGTCGGGTTAGTTTCTTGGATTTTGATGTCCATGGTAGGTATAAAAAGGAGGGAGGCCCCGGGTCTGCGGACGCAGTGGGGGGAATGGCCGAGCAAATAGAACTACCCCCCACGGTCAACAGCGGAAGGCAGGCCTTTTCAGGCCTTTTCGGCCAACCTTTTGCGCAGAAGGGGCAGGACGCACCGGGGGACGAAGGCCGCGGCCTGGGAGAGCTTATGGCGGGCGATGTCCTTCACGAAACTGGAGGAAGTCACGAACTGGTCTTGGCTGGGCATCAGGATGACCGTTTCGATCTCGGGGGCCATCAGGCGGTTGGCGTGGGCCAGGTCGAATTCGAACTCAAAATCGCTGAATTTACGGAGGCCGCGGATGATGGCGGCCGCCTTGTGTTTGTGGGCGAATTCAACCGTCAGGCCGTCGAGTTCGAGGACCTTGACGTTACGGATGCCCTTGCAGGCTTGGCGAGCCATGCTGAGGCGCTCCTCGACGTTGAACCAGGGGTTCTTGCTGTCGCTAGCGGCCACGGCGACGATGACTTTGTCGAACAGGCGCGAGGCGCGACGGAGGACGTCCAGATGCCCCAGTGTGATCGGGTCGAAGGTGCCGGGGTAGACGGCGATGCGTTGGAGGCGGGACATCGTTTTCCTGTTGCGGCGTACTCTCGGGCGGGAACATCCTTTCGGCAAGCCCACATGCGTTTTCTTAGGCATCTTCCCAACCTCCTGACGGCTGCCCGCCTGCCGGCAATCTTCCTGATCACCCTCTGGACCTATTGGGCCGGCCCCTGGGCGAGCGCCGCCTTGGCTCTATTCATCCTGGCCGCCCTAACTGACATCTTTGACGGCTGGATCGCCCGGAAGCTGAACGCCGTGACCGACTTCGGCCGCCTGATGGATGCCTTGGTCGACAAGATCTTCATCCTCGGGCTGCTCGTCGGCCTCGCCGCCATCGATTGCCTGCCGGTCATCCGCGTCAACGACGCGGGGGTGCACATCAACCCGGACGCCGCCACGGTGCTCTACACTTCCTTCGGCGTGATGCTCATCCTCATCCGCGAATTCCTGATCACCGGCTTACGCCTTGTCGCCGCCGCTTCGGGGCAGGTGCTCGAGGCCGAGGGCCTCGGCAAGATCAAGACGTTCCTCCAGATCATCGCGATCGGCCACCTCATCGGCCTGCGCGCTTATGAGACGCACTGGAATCTTTCCGCCGAGTGGCATCAGAACTGGGAAGTCATCATCATGTCGCTCTTCTGGTTGTCGGTGGCGATTACCGTGGTCTCTGGCGCCAGCTACCTCATCCGGCATCGTCGTCACCTGCCAGGCTTGGCTTCATGATTGTTCAGATCGCGACGCTCGGTCCGCTCGGCCGCCTCAAGGCGCCGGGCACCTGGGGTTCTGCGGCTGGCTTGCTGTGGTGGGCGCTCGTCGTGCGCCTGGCGCACGCCAAAGGTGGTCCGCACGAATTCATCTTCGATGCGCTCGTCGTCGTGATGGCAATCCTCGTGTGCGGTGTGGCTGCGGCCTTTATTGGGAAGAAGGACCCTTCCGAGATCATCCTCGATGAGTTCGCCGCGATGCCGCTGGTCTTCCTCTTCAATCCTTACGTCTACGTCGGCAAATCGTCGCTCCTCCTGATCCTGCTCGGCTTCCTGCTCTTCCGACTTTTCGATATCACGAAACCTTTCGGCATCAAGGCGCTCGAGAAGCTCCCTGGAGGCTTGGGTATCGTGCTCGATGACGTGATGGCCGCAATCTACGCGAACCTCGCCTTGCACGGCATCGCCTTGCTCTGGGCGGCCCTCTGATGCCTTCGCGTTGCGCTCCAGCGAACACCGCGGTCGTCCGCATCACGGGCGAAGACGACGCGGCTTTTCTGCAGGGGCAGTGCTCGGCGGATCTGCGTGGTGTCGCTTTGGCCGATGCCCTTTGGCTCAATCGTAAGGGCCGGGTGCTCGCGCACACGATTATCTCGAAGGAGGCCGATGGCTCCTTCCTGTTGCTTTGTCCGCATCTGTCAGCAGACGAGATTATCGCCGTCGTGACCGCGAACGTGATTGCCGACGACGTCGTCGCGACGGACGAATCCTCCCTCTGGCAAAAGTGGGTCGTTTGGGGTGATGAGCCGAAACTTGCCGGTGCGAAGGTCTTTACGACGCAGCGCTTCGGCGTCGCCGCTTGGGATGTGCTCACGCCGGTCGGCGTAGCCGCCCTAGGCGAGCTGGCCACGCTCGCCGAACTCGACGCGCTGCGCCTCGCCGGCGGCGTGCCTGCGGTGCCCGCTGATTGCGGGGCCAATGAATTCCCTCAGGAGTGCGGTCTTGATGCCTGGGTCAGTTATACCAAGGGCTGCTACCTCGGCCAAGAGGTCATGGCCCGCATCCAGTCCATGGGTTCACTCCGCCGCATCCTCCGTCGTGTGTCAGGAGTGGTAGTGGTCGGGCAGGAGCTCAAGTCGCCGGAGGGTAAGGTCGTTGGCACCGTGCGTTCGGCGGCCGGAGATGTCGGCCTGGCCTTGGTCTCGGTCGATGTGCCCGAAGGGTCGGTCCTCGGCGAGGTGCGGATCGGTGCTCCGGCGCAGATGGCCGTTCGCTGACTTGTTTCCGTTTGCGGGCAGGGGTGTGGTCCCGTATAGTGACGGCGATGGCTTCTCCCTTCCATTACCAGGAACCTTTCCCGCTGGGCCCCGATACCACGAAGTATCGCCTGCTCACCAAGGAGCATGTCTCCGTCGCGGAGTTCGACGGCAAGACCGTGCTCAAGGTCGCCCCGGAAGCGCTCACGCTCCTCGCCAACCAGGCGCTGCATGACATCAATTTTTATCTCCGCACCGAGCACCTCGAGCAGGTAGCCGCTATTCTCGCGGACAAGGAAGCCAGCGACAACGACCGCGCCGTCGCGCTCGCGATGCTGCGTAATGCCGAGGTCGCCGCGAAGGGCGTGCTGCCGTTCTGCCAGGACACCGGCACCGCCGCCATCACCGCCAAGAAGGGCCAGCAGGTCTGGACCGGCGACGATGATGCCGAAGCGCTCTCGCTCGGCGTCTATCAGGCCTACGCACAGAACAACCTGCGCTACTCGCAGCTCGCCCCGCTCGATCTGTATACCGAGAAGAATACCGGCACCAACCTGCCTGCCCAGATCGATATCGCCGCCGTGAGCGGTTCGAAGTTCGAGTTCCTCTTCGTCGCCAAGGGCGGAGGCTCTGCTAACAAGTGCTACCTCTACCAGGAGACCAAGGCCGTCCTGAACCCGAAGTCCCTCGTCAAATTCCTCACCGAGAAGATGCAGTCGCTCGGTACCGCGGCGTGTCCGCCGTATCACCTCGCATTCGTCATCGGCGGTACCTCCGCCGAGGCGACCATGAAGGCCGTCAAGCTGACCTCGACCCATTACTACGACACATTGCCGACGTCCGGCAATGAGCATGGTCGCGCTTTCCGCGACATCGCGCTCGAAGCCGAGCTCCTTCAGGTCGCGCATCAACTCGGCATCGGCGCGCAGTTCGGCGGCAAGTGGTTCGCCCTCGACGTCCGCGTCGTCCGCCTGCCGCGTCACGGCGCCTCGTGTCCGATCGGCCTAGCCGTCTCCTGTTCCGCCGACCGCAACGCCAAGGCCAAGATCGATAAGGACGGTATCTGGATTGAGCAGCTCGAGGAGAATCCCGGCCGCTTCATTCCCGCCGAGGCGCGCAAGCATGCCGATGCCACCCAGGTCGTGAAGATTGATCTTAATCGCCCCATGGCGGACATCCGTGCCGAGCTTTCGAAGCATCCCGTCACCACGCGTCTTGCGCTCACCGGCACGCTCGTCGTCGCCCGCGATATCGCGCACGCCAAGATCCGCGAGCGCCTCGAGAAGGGCGAAGGCCTGCCGCAGTACATCAAGGACCACCCCGTCTACTATGCTGGCCCTGCCAAGACGCCCGTTGGCATGGCTTCTGGTTCGTTTGGCCCGACCACCGCCGGACGCATGGACAGCTACGTCGAACTCTTCCAGAAGCATGGCGGCTCGCTCGTCATGATTGCCAAGGGCAACCGCGGTGAGGCCGTCACCGCCGCCTGCAAGGCGCACGGCGGTTTCTACCTCGGCTCCATCGGTGGCCCCGCCGCGATTCTTGCGCAGGAGAATATTCGTAAGGTCGAGGTCATCGATTATGCCGAGCTCGGTATGGAAGCCGTCTGGAAGATCGAAGTCGTCGACTTCCCTGCGTTCATCCTCGTCGACGATAAAGGCCACGACTTCTTCCGCGAACTGCCCGGCGGCTGCGGCATCTGCGGTCCCTGAGCTGTTGACGGACGCTGGCGGGAAGCTATCCAAGGTGCATGCCCCTCATGCTTACCCTAGCCGCGTTCCTTTGCGCCGCTGAGCCCACGCCAGTCGTCAAACCAATCGCGGCGCCTGCGTCCGAAGACACCCAGGCCGCGCTCAAGAAGGTCCCCGTCTACCCTAAGACCGTCGCCGTCATGAAGGATGTCGCGTATCTCGGTGGCACGCGGAAGGAGAAGGCGGACATCTATTCGCCGCTCGCCCACGACAAATCCAAGCTGATTCCCGGTATCATCGTGATTCATGGCGGCGGCTTTAACGACGGCGACAAGGCGCGTGGTCGCGAGTTGAACATCAGCGAAAGCCTCACGCTCAAGGGTTACGTCTGCATGAGCATCAATTACAAGCTGCGCCGGATGCAGGGGCAGGTGACCTGGCCGCAGAGCGTCTACGACGCCAAGGCCGCCGTCCGTTATCTCCGCAAGGAGGCGGCCAATCTCGGCGTCGACCCGGAGAAGATCGGCGTCATCGGCTGTTCGGCCGGCGGCAACCTCGCCATGATGCTGGCCACGACCGGTCCGGCGGACGGCTTCGATGCTGTCGCCGGCGAGCCTTATCAAGACATCTCGGCGCGCGTCACCTGCGCCATCGATTTCTACGGCGCCGTCGACCTCATGAACTACCACGACATGAAGATGTTCGCGCAGACTCGCGAAGAGGCGCCCGAGCTTTATAAGAAGGGGTCGCCCATCACCTACCTTGACGCCAAGGATTCGCCCATGCTCCTTGTGCACGGCACGGCGGACGTCACCGTCCCGTTGAGCCAAAGCGAAACGTATCTCAAGATTGCCAAGGACCAAGGCGCCCCCTGCGTGCTCGAGGTCATCCCTGACGCCCCGCACACCTTCGACCTCCAGCCCAAGCAGCGCGATCTTCGTCCGCTGGTCACGGGCTTCTTCGATCAGCACCTCAAGGGCAAGCAGCCCAAATAAAAAGGGCGCCCGAGTGGGCGCCCTTTTTGTTTGGCTGACGTGAACTTAGGCCTGCGCCGGCTGCTCGGCGACGTACTTCGAAGAACCGAAGCCGAGGATGAGCCAGAAGATCGGGCCGAGCAGGGTGAGTCCGATCGTGAAGCCGACGCCCTGACCGAAGCGTGTGGAGATGCGGTGGTGGACCCAGACGATCCAGACCATGTAGGCGATCCAGCCGAGGAACGGGATGATAAGGATGAGCGGAGTGAAGACCCAATACCAAGGAAGGCCGGCGACACGGAGTAGCACGATGATATTGTAGACCGGGATCAGGACTGCCCAGCCGGGCTCGCCGGCCTTGGTGAAGACCTTCCACATGCCGATGAGGGTGACGATGCCGAAGACGATGATGCCCGCGACGAGGATCATGCCGAAACCGGCGATCAGTGCGAGGAGCGCGCCTAAGGCGGCAGCTTCCTGATTGTCGGAAGCTTGGGCGAGGATGGTGGTGAGGGTATGCATGACTAAAATATGCCTACCAGCGGAAGGGTCCTTCCGCCAGCCTCGTTTTAATCAACCCCTGTGAGCTTACTTATCCCACTCCAGCGCGCCGCGCTTGAACTCGTAGGCGAGGCCAAGGACGAGGACGCCGAGGAAGACCGCGGTGGCGGCCGTGATCGCGATGCCAGCGGCGAGGAACTCACGGTAGACCAGGGCCCAAGGCACCAGGAAGACGACTTCGATGTCGAAGAGGATGAAGAGCATCGCCGTCACGTAGAACTTCACGGCGAAGCGAGGGTGGGGCTTTCCTTCCATCGGCAGGCCGCACTCGTAGGCCTTGTCCTTGATGTAGTTGCCCTTGGCGCGCTGACCGAAGGCGTGGCTGACAATGAGGATGATCGCGGGGATCGAGAGACCCAGGACGATCTGCACGAGGGCGGGCAGGTAGGTGCTGAGGGACTGGGATTCGGCGGCGGCCATCGGAGATAGACACAAAAAAGCCCTCACCTCGGGAGGCAAGGGCTTTTGCGGGCGACCCCTTTATTTCAGCTTAATCTCAGGTGAAGTGATGATCGTCGGAGCTGGTCCAGGGATCTGGATAGTCGATGGCACGCCTTCGGTGGCGGGCGCCTGCTGGGCTTTCTTGAAGTCGGCCAGCGACCCTGGGACCTGCTCGGCGAGCCAGGGCGCGGCGACGAAGGTGGCCAGCTTGGCGGTGGCGTTGGCCTTGTGCTTGGGGTCGGAATGTTCGACGCGCACGAAGGTCTTGCCCGGATCGTTGGGCGCCGTGCCCGCGAGCTTCGCGAACGTCAGCGTGGCGACGGTGCCGTCGAAGAGCGTGAGTTTCACCACGGCCGAGCGGACGGCCTTGGCCGCGTCTTTGTCGTCGAGGGCGACGGCATCGGCGGCGCGAACGGTGGCCAGCGTCATGACAATATCTTCCACGGCGGGGCCTTCCTTGCCTTCAAAGAGGGCACCGAGTTCTTTGCGGGAGAAGGCAGCCTTACCGTCCTTCCATTCAAAGCCGATGGACTTAATTTCGACGGGCGGGGCGACGAACAGAGTCAGGTCGACCCAGGAGAGTGGGTCGCCTTCGAGATAGCCCGTGAAGTCGGTGCGGACCGCGAATTCCTGACCAGCCAGGCGGGCGCTGGCGCCGAGGCCGTCTTCCGTCTGCTTGCCGAACTGAATTGTCGTCGGCTTGCCATCGGGTCCGACCAGCGTGAGCGAGGCGTCGGCGAGGCCAAGTTTCTCGAGGCGCTTCGGATTCGCGGTGAGCTGACCGAAGTTATTCGCCTTCTGCAGGCCGCGGATGAGCGGCAGCAAGCGGTTCTCGACGTCGGCCGGGAGGGAGAGTTTCTCCTTCACCGTCCAGCCGTCGGCGGACTTCTCGACCGTCACGCTCTTGTTGTTGGCTTTGATCGTAAGCGACTTCGCGCCTTCGAGCAGGGCGGCGGCGACGAGCGGCTGTTTGCCGGCTTCGGTCTTCGGCGCTTCGCGGGTGAGACGGACGGCCGCGAAGGCGATGAGCCCGAGGACGAGGGTGACGATGAGCAGGTTCTTGTTGCGCATGGCGGATTACGAAAGCTTGCGGCGACGAGCCAGGGTGTAGAGCAGGCCGAAGAGCAGAGCCAGCGCCGGTCCGGCGAGCAGGTTCAGCACCTGTAGGCGACGGCCGAGGGAGTTGACGTCTTCGCTGAGACCGCGGCGGATGACGCGGCGTTCCTCGGCAAGCTGATCGGCCACCGTCTGGAACTTCTCGATCTCGCGCTGCATCTCAGGCGTGATGACGATGCCCTTAGCGGTGACTCCGCCGGTCTGCTTGGAGAGCTCGGTGATCTTCATATTGGCCTCCTCGAGGCGGCGTTCGATCTCATCAAGCTTTGCCTGGTAGCGGAGCTGGGCGACGCGTTCGAGTTCTTGCACCTTCTTGAAGGGGCGCAGGGAGGTGCCCTTGGAACGGAGGCTGACGAGTTCGTCGCTGCCACCGAGGGTCTCGAGTACGCTCACGACGAAGCCCAGGTTATCATTGATCGGCTCCATTGCGGCCTGACCGCCGACCTGACGCTGGCGCACCGTGAACGGATCCATCATGAAGTCGGAGTCGGCGACCACGAACAGGCGGGCGGGCTTAGCGCTCTTCGCCAGGTGCGGCCCAGGGAGGGGCTTAGCGGCGGGCTTCGGCGGCTGGCCGGGCGGGGTGGGCTCAGGTTTACCGGGGGCCGGCGCGCCCTTCGGGAAGGCGGAAACGAATTCGCCGAAGACGGAAGCCACGACCACGCGGGATTTGCCGTCGGGCTTGAAGGCCACGGCGACTTTCTCGAACGGCCCGGCGTTGGCGGAGCCGACGTCGACGACGCCCACGCCAGGCCCGCTCATCGTGACGAGCGGTTCGAACTTCAGGCGGGCTTCGGCTCCGGAGATCAGGCCGATCGAGCCGGCTTCCATGAAGGCGAGTTCGCGGAGGTCCGACGTAAGCGGCGAGTCCTTCGAGAAAGCAGCGTTGCCGGCGGCGAAGGCCGGTTGGTATTGCACGGCATCGCCGCGGGAGCTGCGAATGGAGACCGAGCTGGCGGAGTCGCCCGTGACAGCGTCGAGGTCGACGTTGACGCCCCAGGCGCGGAGCAAGGCGGGATCGCTTGCGGCCGTGAGGGCCATCGGTGCCATCATGAAGGGCATGTTGCCTTGCGAGAACTTCTGGATGCGCGAGAGCGGGTCGACGGCCGCGAAAACCGACCCGCCCTGGAGCAGGAACTGGTCGATTGCGTAGGCGAGTTGTTCGTCGATGTGGTGCGCGTGGACGAGCGCCACGACAGCGACGTCCTTCGGCAGTTCGCTGGCCGTGGTGTTGAGCGTGATCACCTCATAAGCCTGGCTGAGTTCGGCGAGGAGTAGGTCGGCCGGTCCAGCCTGCTGTTCGCCACCCTGCGGGATTTGGTTGCTGATCGGGAGCGAACTAATGAAGGCGAGTTTCGGGCGATCGAGGCGCGAGGCCGAGGCGATCAACTTGGATAGGTCGAACTCCAGGAAGCGCTCGCGCGAGGGGTCGAGCATGGGCACAGCCTTCACCGTATCGGCCTGCTGGGCGGTCAGGCCGAGGTAAGCGCTGCCTTGCGCGGCGCGCATCGGGGCGATGCCGTGACGCTGGGCGCGCTGTTCTTCTTTCGTGTCTGGGCGCGGGTCGGTGACAATCAGCTTCACCTTGCCGCCAGAGGCCGCGACGTATTCACGGAGGAGCGTCTCGATGCGGCGCGAGTAGCTTTCGAGGTATGGGCGCAACTTCACGTCGGAGCGGCTGACGAAGAATTCAAGCGTCACCGGGTCATCGAGCTTGGTGACGATGCGCTTCGAGCCTGGTGAGAGCGTGAAGGTACGGTCGGCGGTGAGGTCGACGCGGGCGGGGACGGCACCAGAGATCAGGTTGACGAAGAACGCCGCCGCGAGGACGGCGAAGGTGGCGAGCAGGGCTTGGGAGCGGTTCATGGCTGGGGTTTCCGGTTAGCGGCGTTCGACGATGATGGTGCTCAACCCGAGGCCGGCGAAGGCGACGGAGAGGAAGTAGGCGATGGGGCGCACGTCGACGAGGCCGAGCGTGAACGGTTCGAGATTACGCCAGAGGCCGAGGCGACGGATTTCGTCGACGCCGGCGGAGCCGATGAGGCCAGCGAGGAGTTCGTCGAACACGCCGTAACCGACGAGCACGAGGATGAAGCAGGCGAGGAAGCCAGTCACGAAGGCGATGACCTGGCTGCGGGTAAGGGCGGAGGCGATAGCGGCGATGCCGAGGCAGGCACCGGCGCAGAGGAGCGATCCCGTGTAGCCTGCGATGATCACGCCCCAGTCAGGGTCGCCGAGCCAGCCGACCGTGAGGGCGACAGGAACCGTCATCAACAGTGCGCACGCCAGGAAGAGCCAAGCGGCGAGGAACTTACCGAGCGCGGCCTGCCAGACCGTGATGGGCCAGGTCAGGAGCAGTTCGATGGTGCCTTGGCGGCGTTCTTCGGCCCAGAGGCGAGCGCCGGCAGCGGGGGCGAGGAACGCCCACAGCCACGGGTGGTAGAGGAAGAAACGATCGAGGCTGGCGATGCCGGATTCGTAGAGCCCGCCGACGAAGAACGCCAGGGACACGGCGAACGCGTTGAATACGGCGAGGAAGACGTACGCCAGCGGCGTGCGGAAGTAGCCGGCGAACTCACGGCGGACCATCGCCGTGAAAGGCTTGAGTCCGGGGGAGGGGGATTTTTCGGAAGAGGACATGACGATAAGATTAGGCGGTGAGTTGGCGGAAGACGGCGTTGAGGTCGGTGCCCCGGGCAAGGAACTTATCGCGGGACTCGTCGCAGCGGACTTCGCCCTTCGCGATCACGATGACGCGGGTGCAGAGCTCGCCGACTTCCTCGAGGATGTGGGTCGAAACGATGACGGCCTTGCGGGCGGCCATCTCCTTCAGGATGCGACGCACCTCGAACTTCTGGTTCGGATCCAGGCCGTCGGTCGGTTCGTCGAGGATGAGCACCTCAGGGTCGTGGATGACTGCTTGGGCGAAGCCCACGCGCATGCGGTAGCCTTTGGAGAGTGTGTCGATCGTCTGCGCGGCGACTTCATTAAGGCGGCAGAGCTCGAGCGTCTTGCGGACGCTTTCGGCCGGATCGGTCAGGCCACGGAGATCGGCGGCGAAGCGGAGGAATTCCCGGACGGTCATCTCGCCGTAAGCGGGCGCGCCTTCCGGCGAGTAGCCCAGATGCTGTTTGGCTTGGACGGCCTGATCGGCGACGTCGAAGCCTGCGATGACCGCGGCGCCTTCGTCGGCCCGGAGGTGACCCGTGAGCATCTTCATCGTGGTCGATTTACCGGCGCCGTTGGGCCCAAGGAATCCCACGACCTCGCCGCGGTCGACGGTGAAGGAGACGGCATGGACGGCGCGGATGGCGCCGTAGGATTTGGACAGGTTCTTGGCTTCAATGAGGGGCATGGCGGAAAAGTTAGCGGGATTGCGGGGTGCCCATGACGGCGAGGCGGATGTCCGCCTGCTGGAGGCGCTCCGCGATGCGGATGATCAGCTGCTGATTGAACTCGAGCTGCTTCACCGGGGCGGAGGGGTGATACCAGTACATCAGGCGGATGTTAATGGCCCAGTCGGAGAACTCCGTCACGTGCACGAGGGGAGGGTGGCTGGGCTGAAAGCCTTCGTGATTGACCAATAGTTCGTGGACGATGGCGACGGCCTCGCGGACCTTCTCAGCCGGCGTATTGGCCTCGAGGTGGACGAGGTCCTGCGCGCGGATGAAGTCGCGACGCGTGACGTTGACGATGGCGCGCGTGGCGAGGTCGCCGTTCGGGATGGCGAGCCGCTGGCCGTCGAGCATGATGATGGTCGTGGAGCGCAGGCCGAGGGACTCCACCTTGCCTTCATGGCTGCCGATGTTGATCGTGTCGCCGAGCGTGAAGGGCTGGTCGATGATGAGCATGACCGCGCCGAAGACGTTCTTAATCGTGTCTTGCGAGGCGAAGGCCAGACCCACGACGGCGCCGGCCAGCAGGCCGAGAATCGCGTCCGAGGACTTCGGGTCGATGATTGAGATCGCCTTGAAGGTGCCGACGAGGATGACCGTGATACGGATGACCGTGGAGAACATTGGGACCAGGATATCATCCAACTTGTTGTCCGACTGGTCGGCGATTTTCTGGGCCCAGGCGATCGGGATCGCGACGAGATAGAAGATCGAGGCCGTGTGCGCCAAGGAGCAGAGGAAGGTCCCGCTCGTGACGGCGAAATTCAGCCAGCCGATGTAGGCGAGATTTTCATTAAAGTCCTTGATGAGGAAAAGGAGGGTATAGGCGGGGAGGATGTAGGGGAGCGACTTACCCAGGGCGGCGACGGTGGCTTCGGCGATCGGGCTGCTGCCGAACTTCGTCGAGACCCAGCGCATGAGTTTATCTGCTACCCAGCCGATGAGATAGGCGACCGCGATGAAGCCGATGGCGTGGATGATGATCTTGCTCCAGTCGTCAGGGGCCTTGGCGATGACCTTGCTGAGGTCGCCGATGATGAAGTGGTCCACGGGGACGGCGACAGAGGCGGGGGTGGCGAGAGGGGTAGATTGGGCAAGCAACATGACGGGGTCGATTTAGACGAAGGGCTATCTAGGCGGACGGCTTCCGTATTTCAAGCGCCACCGAGCCTCCAATCCGCTTGATGCGGGACGCCCCCCTTGCCACGCTGGGGGACCGGAATGAGCGAAACTAGCGAAAAAAAGCCCGCCAAGCCCGTGGTGTTGACCTGCGCCCAGCCGACTGGCCGCCTCCACCTCGGCAATTACCTTGGAGCCGTGCTCAATTGGGGCCGGATGCAGGACGATAATGAGTGCTATTTCGGCATCGTCGACCAGCACGCCATCACGGTGCCGTATGTCCCGGCCCAGCTCCGTGAGAACACCTATTCCTGTCTAGCCCAGTACGTGGCTTGTGGCCTGGACCCGGCCCGGAGCCGGCTCTTCGTCCAGTCGCACGTCATCGGCCACACTGAGCTCGCCTGGATCCTTGGTTGCCTCTGCCCGCTCGGCCAGCTCGAGCGCATGACCCAGTTCAAGGACAAGTCGCGCAAGCAGCAGTCGGTCGACGCCGGTCTCCTTTTCTACCCGGTGCTCATGGCGGCGGACATCCTGCTCTATAACGCCAAGCTCGTGCCAGTCGGCGACGACCAGAAGCAGCACCTCGAGCTCGCCCGCGACTTGGCCGAGAAGTTCAACAGCCGCTACTCCGATACCTTCAACGTGCCCGAGCCCTTCATCTCCAAGGTCGGCTCGCGCATCATGTCGCTGCAGGATCCGACTGCGAAGATGTCGAAGTCCGACCCGAATCACAGCGCGACGGTCTTCATCACCGACCGCCCCGAGGACGTGCGGAAGAAAATCATGTCGGCCGTGACGGACTCTTCTGCCGATATCCATGCCGGGCCCGATAAGCCCGGTGTCACCAACTTGCTTTCCATCATGTCCGCCTGCACGGGCCGCTCCGTCGCCACGCTCGAGTCCGAGTTTGTCGGCAAGGGCTACGGCGACTTTAAGAAGACCGTCGCCGACGCCGTGGTCGCGACGCTCGACCCTGTCCGGATTCGCTACGACGAGCTCATCAAGGACCGTGGTGAGCTCGACCGTATTTTCAAGTCCGGTGCCGAACAGGCCCAGGCCACCGCGTTCCGCACGCTCTCTAAGGTCAACCGCAAGGTCGGCTTCGTTGAACGCCCGCGCTGATCACACCCCCTTACCCCGTACCCCCTAATATGAACCGCGAAATCGAGAAACTGCTCAAAGAAAAATGGTTCCTGGTCGCCGCTGATCTGATCGCGGTGCTCGCGATCCTGGTCGTGATGCCGGATAAGCGCGACGGCCTAGACACCTTCCTGATCATGGTCGCCATCCTTGCCGCCTCGCTGATCGTGGTGATTCCGGTGCTGAAGGACGGCGGGGGCAAGTCCGAGCGCCAGGCCGAGGCGGCCCGCCTCCGCGCCAAACTCGCCGAGGAGATTGATCTCCAGCGTGATAACATCCGCGCCGGCAACGAAGCCTTGAACCGCCGCATCGCCGAGGTGGAGACGTCCGCGCAAAAAGCCGCCGAGGCTTCCGCCGTGGCTGTCGCCCAGCGTGCTTCCGCCGAGATCAACGGCCTGAAGGCCGCCCTCGCTGCGCTGGAGAAGAAGTTGCAAGAAGCCGCCGCCGCATCCTCGTCCACCGACGCGATCGACGAGCTGACCGAGAAGGTTGATGCGTTGGCCACCACCGTCCGCGCCGTGGTCGCCGATGCTGACGAGGCCGCCGAGGCCGCCGGCAAGGCGAAGGCCGATTTCGCGCAGGCGCTCGCAGGCGAACTGAAGACCGTCCGCGACGAGATCAAGAAGTCCGCCAAGTCCGCCGCTCAGTCCGTCGACAAGGTCGAAGCATCCCTTGAAGCCATCCGCGCGGTGGTGAGTGAGGCCCGCGTAAATCCTCCGGTGGCCTCAGCTCCCGCGGAGATTGAAGAGACTGAAGAAGAGGAAGCGGTCGAGGTTATCGAGGAGATCGAAGAAGAGGAAGCCGCCGCCCCTGTCGCCCCTGAGTCGACGGCCGCTGGCACGGGCACCGCGCTCATCGTCAACCTCATGATCGGTATCGGCAACAAGCCGTTCGTCCGTGGCAACGGCCCTGGCCTCAGTCAGGATAAGGGCGTCCCCATGAGTTTCCTCGGCATCGGTCGTTGGCAGTGGATTTCGCCCGACCCCGAGGCTCCTGCCACCATCGAAGTCTGGAAGAACGACCAGTCTCCGCTGGGCGAACCCCTGCATATTTCCGGCGGCGAACCGCTGGAGGTCGACGAAGGCCACTTCGGCGGCGTCTGATATGGTGAGCCTCCTGGCTGCCTGCGCATGGTTGGCCGCGGCCGAGCCTGTGCCGCCGGTGCCGGCGCATGTCTTCACGTACGACACGCCCATCGCGTTGGTCGCTGGGGAAAAGCTGCCGGAGGTCAGTTTCGTGGCCGCGCACTGCACGGCCTTGCAGAGTCATCTCGAATTCGCGCTGAACCTTCCGCCACCCCCACCGCCGCTCGCGCGGCTTGAAGTGGCGGATATCCCCGGCTTCGCTCCGCTTGAGACGAGGGTCGCTGCCGGTACGGTGCTCGTCGTTGTTCGTTTGGGTGATGGCCTGGTGGCGCCTGGTCGCGCCGCCGAAGCGGCGGCCCAAGCTTGGCTGGCGCGGGTCGCTTTGGTTGCCGGTAAGCTGGCGAACGCCAGTGAGCCGTGGGCGCGGCAGGCCTTGGCCTGCGAGGTGCGCGCGCAGCTGCGGCCATCGATGAATGATTATTGGTATCGCGAAGGGCGGCAGGCGATTCCTTCCACGTTAGCGGAGATCTTGGCGGGCAAGGCGCCGGAGCGGGAGGCTTTCCTGTTCTGGCGCGCCTTGCGCCCGACGCTCGGCTCGCCCGCCGAGCAGTCGAAGGTGCTGATCGCCTCCGCGCGTGGGGAGCCGGTGCTTAAGTTGTTGGCGGCGGCGGGTAAGTCTCCGGATGAATGGTGGCTCGTCCATCGCGCGGAGCTCCTCCTCTCCCGGGCCCCCGTCAGCCTCGGTCTGTTCGAGTCGGCGGAGTCGCTCGACGACATCTCGCGCTTCGTCTTCGACGTCGGCCAGGGCGACGAACTTATTTCAGGCAAAGATCTCCCCAAGTATCGTAACCTGCCGGCAGTGCAGGCCGTCATCAAAGCTCGGCTTTCGGGACTGCGTCGCGAGATCCTGCGGCAGAATCCCGTCTTCCATAATGCATGGCGCACTTTCGGAGCCTGGCTGGAGCGGTTTCCCGAGGCCAAGCCGGAAGAGCTCGCAACCTTGTGGGCGGAGTATCAGCAGGAACGGAAACTGGCCGACGAACTGCGTCGGGAAGTCGAAGCCGCGATGAATTTGGTCGTCCCGGCCGCCAAGTAGGCGGGCAGGGCGGCTCAGTTCGACTGCCTGTCGTCGACCGTCTTCGGCAGCATCTGATCGGCCAGGGTCACGCGGAAGAGGTTGAGGGCCATCCAGAACACGCCGGCGAGGCAGAGGCCACAATAGGCGGCACCCAGGAGGACGGCGGTTTCGCCGGCTTCGGACCAGGGTACATGCTTCTTGAGGATCGAGGTGATCCAGACGAAGAAGACCACCGTCAGGACGAGGTCGATGACGACCGCCTGCTTGGTGATGAGCTTGGGCTTCATGTTATCCATGGGGCTGCATTGGTGCGTTTCCCGTCCGCCCTGTCAATCCCGCCTCGCCTGGAAGGGGGGTCGGGACCCTATCTCCGCCCTTGCCTCGCAGGCTTACCCGTTCACCCTGCCCGCCCCGAGGGGTGCGTAAGCCCTTCACCGATTCACTTTATCACGTCAAAAATGGCCGAAGAGCTCAAGGATACCCTCAACCTGCCGGTGACCGACTTCCCCATGCGGGCCGGCCTGGCCGAACGCGAACCCGTCCGCATTGCCCATTGGGAGCGCAACGGTCTCTACGGGCAGATTCAGGCCCGCGCCGCCGGCAAGCCGGCCTTCGTGCTCCATGACGGACCGCCGTTCACCAACGGCGACGTGCACATCGGCACCGCCCTCAACAAGCTGCTTAAGGACTCCATCCTTCGTTATAAGTCCATGCGCGGATTCCGGACGCCTTACGTCCCTGGCTGGGACTGCCATGGTCTGCCGATCGAGCACAAGGTGATGAAGGAACTACAGGCCAAGAAGCAATCGCTCGACGCCCTTGGCGTCCGCAAGGCCTGCGCGGAGTTCTCCGCCGCCTTCATCGAGAAACAGCGTGGCCAGTTCAAGCGCCTGGGCATCCTTGCCGATTGGTCGTCCGAATACCGCACGATGGATCCGGCGTACGAAGCCGAAATTCTTGCCGGCTTCGCCTGCTTCGTCGAGCAGGGCCTCGTCTACCGTTCGAAGAAGCCGGTGTATTGGTCGATCCCTTGCCAGACCGCCCTCGCGGAAGCCGAAATCGAATACAAGGACAAGCGCTCGCACTCCGTCTGGGTGGCGTTCCCTGTGCCTAATCCTGCCGCCAAGCAGCTCGCGCCGACGCATCCGCTTTCCGTCGTCATCTGGACCACCACGCCGTGGACGTTGCCAGCGAACCTCGCGATCGCCGTGCATCCCGAGCTCGAATACGTCGAGGTCCGTCACGGCGAGCGTTCATTCCTCGTGGCCTCCGCGCTGCGCGAAGCGTTCGTCGCCGCGTGCGCCCTCGAAGGCGCCACCGATGGTTTCAAGGTCAAGGGCCGTGCGCTCGAAGGCCTGCAGCCGCAGCATCCTTTCATCGACCGCGCTGCGCCCATCGTGCTCGCCGACTACGTCACGACGGACGCCGGCACGGGCTGCGTGCACACCGCGCCCGGCCACGGCCTCGAAGACTACCAGACGGGCAACAAGTATGGCCTGGAGCCCTATTGTCCGGTGCGCGACGACGGCACCTATGCCGACGACGGCAAGGTCCCGGCCTCGCTCGTGGGCATCACCGTCCTCGAGACCGACGGCAAGAACCCCGCGAACATCGCCGTGCTCGAGTTGCTTAAGTCCAAGGGCGCTTTGCTCAAGGCGCAGAGCTTCGAGCATTCCTATCCGCATTGTTGGCGCTCCAAGACGCCCGTCGTCTTCCGCGCGCTCGACCAGTGGTTCGTCGGCCTCGATCGCGGCGATTTGCGCCAGAAGGCCCTCGCCGCCGTCGCCGAAGTGAAGTGGATCCCCGCCTCCGGCGAAAACCGTATCCGCGCCGCGCTCGAAGGCCGTCCGGATTGGTGTATCTCGCGTCAGCGGGCCTGGGGTGTACCGATTCCGGCTTTCTATTCGCCGTCCAAGGGCGAATCCTATCTCGACGGCGCCGTCGTGCGTCACGTCGCCCAGCAGGTCGCGACCCGCGGTGGCGATTGGTGGTGGGCCGCTTCCGTCGAGGAGATCCTCGCCGGTGCGCCAGTTCCCGCCGCTTGGCCGAAGGATCTGCGTAAGGGCACCGACACGCTTGATGTGTGGATCGACTCCGGCTCGAGTCACCTCGCCGTCTGCGCCAAGCACAAGGACCTACATTGGCCGGCCGACCTGTATCTCGAAGGTTCTGACCAGCATCGTGGCTGGTTCCAGTCCTCGCTCTGGACCGCTATCGCCGTCAAGGGTTCGGCGCCCTATCGTGCCGTCCTTACCCACGGCTTCGTGGTGAACGAGAAGCGCCAGAAGATCTCGAAGTCCGACGGCAAGCCGCAGACCGCCGACGACACCGTGAAGAAGTACGGCGCGGACATCGTGCGCCTCTGGGTCGCTTCGGAGAACTACCAGAGCGACATCCCGCTCTCCGACGCGATCTTCGAGACGATTTCCAACCAGTATCGCAGTATGCGTAATTCGCTGCGCTATCAGCTAGGTAACCTCTTCGACTTCGATGTCGCGAAGCACGCTGTACCTGTGGAGAAGATGACCGCCATCGACCGCTGGGTACTCGTCGAGACCGCCAAGCTCGTCCGCGAGGTCACCGACGCCTGCGAGCGTAATGAATTCCACCGCGCCGCGTCGGCTCTCGCCGGCTTCACGACTGGGACGCTCTCCGCCACTTACCATAACGTGGTCAAGGATCGCCTCTACACCACTGCACCTGACGACCCGATGCGCCGCTCGACCCAGACCGCGATCGACATCGTCCTGCGCTCCTATCTGAAGCTCATCGCTCCCTTTGTGCCGTTCACCGCGGACGAAGCTTGGTCGCACCTCAACGCCAAGTCCGAGTACACTGACGCCTCCAGCGTCCACTTGCAGGATTGGCCCGCGATCGACGCCCGCTGGGAGGATGCCGCCGGCTTGGCCGCCCATGCCGCCGTCGCCCGTATCCAGACCTTGGCCGCCCAGGTCAATGTGCCCATGGAGCGCCTGCGTCAGGACAAGAAGATCGGCCAGTCCCTCGAAGCCTCGGTCGTTGTGACTGGCGATGAGGCGGATACCGATTTTACCCTATTGGTTGCCCAGCAGGCTCTTCTGACCGAGCTGTGGATTGTCTCCTCGGTCCAGCTCAAGTCGCAGGCCGGTGCCACCTTGGCCTTCGCCGTCGATAAAGCCGAAGGCGTCCGCTGCCCCCGCTCTTGGCGATGGGTCCCCGCTCTTGTGGAAGCCGGCAGATTTGGTATGGTATCTCCACGGTGCCGCGAGGCTCTCCTTTCCAAGTACCCGCAACTCTAACCCTCCTTTCCGATGCCCAAGAAAAACGATTCCAAGAAGTCCGCCAAGAAGCCCGTGCCCGCCCCTAAGGCCAAGGCGAAGCCCGCCGCCAAGCCCGCCGCCAAGCCTGCCCCGAAGCCGGTCGCCAAGGTGGCTCCCGTCAAAGGCAAACCCGGCGCACCGGTCAAGGCCGTCAAAGCCGCCAAGGTCATTGCGGCTCCAGTTGCCAAGGGCAAGGGCGCCAAGGGCGCTCCGGTCGTTCCCGCGAAGAACGTAAAGGGCGCGGTGGCCGCTCCCTCCAAGGGTGCCAAGGGCGCTAAAGCTCCGAAGGCTCCCAAGGTTGATCACGCCGTGCAGAAGGGTCTGCTGAACAAGCACCGCGACGAGCATCACCAGTCCGATGCGCTGGTGGTCGTGCCGCGTGCCAAACTTCAATTCTACACGATCAGCGATCTGAAGGTCTACCTCGAGAAGCGTAATAAGACTAAGACCAAGCTCAACGTCTGGGTTCCGGACGAGGAACGCAAGGCGCGCGAGAAGGCCGCCGCAGCCGCTCGCTCGCAGGGCAACCGTTCGAACAACATCGCCACCGCTTCCATCTCCGAACTCCTCGGCGGCTCCAATCCCTTCCGCAAGGGAGAGGGCTTCGTCGACGAATCCAAGCAGGTCCCCGAGAAGTTCCGCCGCTACTACCGCCTCTTGGTCGACATGCGCGATGCGCTGCACAAGGGCCTCGCCTTCCACTCCGAGTCAGCCCTCAAGAAGTCGGGCAAAGACGACGCCGGCGACCTTTCTGGCTACTCGCAGCACCTCGCCGACGCCGGCACCGACACTGCTGACCGCGACTTCGCCCTCTCGCTCATCTCGAACGAGCAGGAAGCTCTCAAGGAGATTGCCGACGCGATCGACCGCATGAAGAAGGGCTCCTACGGCACGTGCGAAATCACCAGCAAGCCGATTCCAGCCGCGCGCCTGATCGCCGTTCCTTTCACCCGTTATTCCCTTGAAGGCCAGAAAGACCTCGAGCGCAACCGTCGCGCCCATCGGCGCCGCGGCGGCAACCCGCTGGGCGAAATCGGCGATGAAGTCGGCTTTGGTACCGGCGGCGGTGGTGGCGACGACGAGCCTAGCGACACCTGAGCGAGTTGAGGTTCATGCTGTCCCGCCTCCGCCCCTATCGGTCCTTTTGGGTGATCTGCGTGGCCGCGATTGTCGTGGACATCGCTACCAAGTTGCTCGTCGTGCGGCACATCCCGTTCGGCACCTACTTCTCTCAGGATCTGTCCCGTCCGCCGATCATGCTTTTTGATTGGCTCTGGATTGTTCATGTCGGCAACAAGGGCGCCGCCTGGGGGCTCGGTGCCGAGTATGACGTCCGCCCGTTCCTGATTCTCCTCGCGCTCGCAGTGCTCGCACTCGTTTGGCGCTGGCGTAAGCAGCTCCTGCGCGAATTGCAGGGTGGCCAGCTGGCCTTCGGCCTATTCGTCGGCGGCACCCTGGGCAACGTCCGGGACCGACTGTTCGGCGATCACGTCATCGACTTCATCGATGTGCACCTGCCGTATTATCGTTTCCCGGCCTTCAACGTAGCCGACTCCTGCATCTGCGTCGGGGTGGGTCTTTATATCTTCATGTCGTACCGGCATGATCGCCTGCTCCGCGAAGCCATCGTCTCGCACGGCGGCGAGGATCCGCCCGCCGGCAAATGAGCCTGCGCTTCGACGTCGCCGCCCATCCAGGCGCCCTGGCGTACAAGCTGCTCGCTGGACTCGTCGTCCCTCGCCCCATCGCGCTCGTCACCACGATTGATGCCGCCGGCGTGGTCAATGCCGCGCCCTTCTCTTTCTTCAATGTCATGGGCGCCGAGCCCGCCATCGCCGTGTTCGCGCCGGCGGACCGCGATGACGGTACGCCCAAGGACACCGCCGCTAACCTGCTGGCCAACGGCGAGTGCGTGATCCATCTGTGTGACGAAGCCGTCGCGGCGAAGATGGTCGAATGCGCCCGCGCGTTGCCGCCTGGCGTGAGCGAGGTGGCGCGCGCTGGCTTCACGCTCGCACCATCCGAACGCGTGCGTACGCCTCGTCTGGTCGAATGCCCCGTGGCGCTTGAGTGCCGGGTGCTTGACGTCCGTAAGTACGGCGAGAACCGCCTGGTCGTCGTGGAAATCTTACTCGCCCATGTGCGCGAGGGCGTCGCCGACCCCGCGACCTGGAAGGTGGACTATACGCAGTATGCGCCGATCGGCCGGCTGAATAGCCCGGACGGCTATGCGCGCACGACGGATCGTTTCACGCTGCGGTTCCCGTCGGAGGCCTGATCAGATTCCCTTCGACAGCCGCTTCACCACCGTCGCGAAGTCATCCGGCCGGGGCGCGATGACTTCGAATTCCTTGCCGCCGACCTTGCCGGTGACGCGCGCGATACGCAGGAGCAGTCCGCGGTGCAGCGGTTTGTCTTCGCCCTTGTTGAGGAGGCCCTTCGGGGTCGTGTCGGTGAGCGTCACGCGGCCGGAGCGACCGTACTTGAGTTCGCCGGCGATGCGGATGCCGCATTCGGTGGCGTGGATGCGGACTTGGTCGCGGCGAGGGAAGGGGGTGTGCGCCGTCCAGATGCGCCAGCGGCCGCAGGCGCGACCGGGCTCGAAGCGGGTCTGGGCATGCTTGCCGTTGCGGTGCGATACGAACGCGCGTTCCTGCGAGTCGTCCATGCCCACGGGCAGGTCGCAGATACCGGCGTCTTCCGGAGCATCTTCCGTGCGCGCGATGAATTCGAAATCGAAACGGAAGGCACCGGAGCCAAGGGCTTCGCGCCAGTCGGCCATCGCGGTGGCGCGGTCAGCGATGATCGCGATGCCGGCGGATTCTGGTTCGGGGCCGAAGACCGCGGCGGGTTCGGCGAGGCCGAGGCGGACCATCTCCGACTTGCCGGCTTCGAGTTGTGCGCGCAGCTGGCCGAGCAGGGTGGGCGCACCTTTTTGCCAAGGGTGTTCCTCCAGGGCGACGCCGCTGGGCTTATCGAGCGCGACCCAGCCCGGGCCGTAGGCCAGGACGGCCATGCGGATAGCTTCCTCGCCGAGCAGGCCGGCGGCGAAACCAATGGTGGTTGGAGGCAGGTCGGACATTTCCGGGGACAAAAAAACCCCGGCGCCTAGGCGACGGGGTCGGTGAGGGGGCCAGCCGGCATTACTTCTTGGCGGCAGCGAGCTTCTTCGCGAGGCGAGCCTTGATGCGGTTCGCCTTGTTGCGATGGATCACGCCGGTCTTCGCGGCCTTGTCGGCGGCGGAAGCGACCTGGGAGGCGGTAGCAGCGACGTTGTCACCGGTCAGGCCCTTGATGAGGCCCTTGAGACGGGTGCGGACGATCTTGTTGTGCTCAGCGCGACGGTTGGTCTGGCGGATGCTCTTCTTGTTAGCTTTGATGTTGGCCATGTGAGTTAGTAGGGAAGCCGTGGGCGGCCCTCGGAGTCAACGCGGATTTGAGGGTTCGGGACACGGAGAGGCCCCTTTTTGAGGGGCCTCATGAGTCCTGCTGGTGGAAGGGGTGGGATTCGAACCCACGAACAGCGAAGCTGAACGGATTTACAGTCCGCGACCTTTAGCCACTTGGATACCCTTCCGGCCAACAGGATGGGCAACTTGGCAGTGCTGTCGGCGCATGACAAGCGCTTTCGCTGGACTTAACGGCCCTTTATCCAGCCACAGAGGAGGCCTTTTTGCCCCTTCACACCTGCGAGGCACCTCTTAAGCTCGGCCTATGCGGAAAACGCCTCTGGTCGTGCTCATCGATGGCTCCTGCGCCTTGTGTAATGGCGCCGCCGCTTGGCTGGCCTGCCGGGACCTTGCCGGGGCCATGGTCTTTGCGACGAACCAGGGCGAGGTCGCCCGCATCGCCGGCGAACCACCGGGCGGCGACATGGGTACGATCGTCGTTTGGGATGGGTCCCGTCGGCTGGTGCGATCGGCCGCCGTGCTGGTCCTTTTGCGGTCCCTCGGCGGGGGTTGGCGATGCTTGGCTTGGTTGGCTTGCCTCTGCCCGGGCACCTTGCGCGATTTTCTCTATGACCAGGTCGCGCGCCGCCGCCATCGGTTCGCGGTCCCGGCCGCCTGTACGCGCTTGAGCCCGCACCATCTCGCGGAATAGAAACAATACCATGAAGTCACTGCCCCGCGCTCTTCTGCTCGCCTGCGCGCTGCTTGGCGTGGGTTGCTCGATTCCTAATGCGAAGAGCACCGCCGCGAGTCAGCAGGAACGGCTCATGGATGATACCGATGAACGCAAGGCACGCTTGCGCGCACGCGGTACCCTGAGTCCGCAGGAATACGAGGCCATGGCGATCAAGATGGGCTGGACGACCAAGGGCACGCCGGGTCTGCCGCCTCCGCCGACGACCGAAGAACTCGAGAAGCGCGTCAAGGCCGCCGAGAAGACGCCCTGATGGCTTACGTCCTGCGTCGCCTGCTGGAGATGATCCCGGTGCTGCTCATCGTGGTAGCCGCGACCTTCTTTCTGGCGCACGCGGTACCGGGCGGACCTTTCGATAAGGATCGGCCGCTACCAGCCGAAGTGAAGGCGCGCCTCGAGCAGTATTACGGCCTCGATCAGCCGCTCCCGGTCCAGCTCGGTAACTACGTCGTCAATCTCGCCCAGGGCGACCTTGGTCCGTCGATTAAATATCCCGGCTGGTCTGTGCGCGAGGTCATCGGCTCCCGTATCGGTGTCTCGGCCTCGCTGGGCTTGGTCTCTTTGCTGCTAGCCGTGCTCATCGGCGTCCCCGTTGGGGTGCTCGCCGCGTCGCGACCCAACAGTTGGCTCGATCGCGTGCCGATGGGCTTCACGCTCGTGGGTATCTGCGTGCCGTCGTTCGTACTCGGCCCCATTCTGGCTTTGATCTTTTCGTTGGGCTTGGGTTGGTTGCCGCCCTGCGGCTGGGGCTCGGCAATCCACTTTGTGCTGCCCGCCTGTACACTCGGCTTGATCACCGCCGCGCCGCTCGCGCGACTGACGCGTGGCTCGTTGATGGAAGTGCGCTCGCTGGATTACGTCCGCACCGCGCGCGCTAAGGGCGTGCCGCCGCTACGCGTCTGGTTCGTGCATGCGCTGCGCAATGCGCTCCTGCCGGTCGTCACCTATCTTGGACCCGCTGCGGCTGGCCTGGTCTCGGGGTCCTTCGTCATCGAATCGCTCTTCGACGTCCCGGGTATGGGCCGTCTCTTCGTCACCGCCATCATCAACCGCGATGTCATGCTGATTCTCGGCACGACGGTCGTCTACGCCGTGGCGCTCCTCTTCCTGAACCTCGCGGCCGACCTAGCCAACGCCGCGCTGAACCCCAAGGTGGCCCGGAGCCGATGAGCGAGCCCATCGTCGAGTCCCTGGCCTCCGAAAGCGGCTGGCAGCGTTTCCGGCGCGACCGCGCCGCGGTCTGGTCCGGGTGGTTTCTTGTGACGATCGCCGCCGTCTGCTTCCTGTCGCCGCTCATCGCACCGTATCCGTATATGGCGCAGGACCTCGCGCACAGCGCAGAGGCACCTTCCTTCGCGCATTGGCTCGGGACGGATCTCCTCGGTCGCGACGTCCTTTCGCGCCTGCTGCAAGGCGGCATGATCTCGCTCTTCGTCGGCCTCATCGCCACCTCCGTCGCGCTAGTCGTGGGTATCTGCTACGGCGTGCTGGCGGCAGAGGTCGGCGGCCGGGCGGAAGATGCCCTGATGCGCTTCGTGGATATCGTGAGCACCTTGCCCCTGACGCTCATCGTCATCCTGTGCACGGTCGTCTTCGGTCAGAACATGCCGATGATCTTCCTGGCCGTCGGGGGTGTCTCCTGGTTGACCATGGCGCGCATCATCCGTAATCAGACTCGCGAGCTCAAGGCCTCGCAGTTCGTCCAGGCCGCCGAATCGCTGGGGCAGTCTCGCTGGGGTATTTTCAGTCGGCATTATCTGCCCAACCTCGCCGGCACTATCGCCGTGTGCGCGACCCTGACCGTCCCTGGAGTCATGCTCCTGGAGGCCTTCGTCAGCTTCCTTGGGCTCGGCGTGAAGGCCCCGATGACCTCGTGGGGTCTGATGATCAAGGAAGGGGCCGACATCATGGAAGAGTGTCCTTGGCTGCTGATCTCCCCTTCGGTCGTCTTCGCCCTCACCCTGCTTTCCCTGAACTTCCTTGGCGACGGCCTGCGCGATGCCTTCGATCCGCGCTCATCCCGCAAGTAAGCCATGACGCTGCGCCGCTACATCGTGATCAAGCCCGACGGAGCCGAAGGGGATGAGTTCGAAGTAGACCTGCCGTCGGAGGCGCCCGACTTCACGCATCATCCCGTGACGAAGGAGCCGTGCCGCCGCGTCCTCGAGACGCCCACGCTCACGATTAAGTATGGCGAGGGCGCCATGAAGCAGGGCTTGAGCGACAAGCGACTCGCCCAAGCCGGATTCCAGCGGTTGGAGAAGGACGGCAAGGGTGGTTGGAATAAACTCAACTGAGTTCTGGCCCCTCGGCGACCTCTGTAAATGAATCACCCCGCCGGGTGGCGGGGTGAAGCATCGTCAGGGTGGGCGTTTCCGCCGTGTAAATTAACTTAGGCCTTGGCCGGAGCCGCCGCTTCTTCGCGGGCACGCTTCACGAGCGACTTCGCGGTGTCGGACGGCTGGGCGCCGAGCTTGACCCAATGGTCGACGCGCTCGACGTTGATCACCAGACCCGGGGTCTTACCACGGGCGCGGGGATTGTAGTTGCCGAGGACTTCGACAAAACGGCCGTCACGGCGGATGGCTTGTTCGGCGACGACGAGGCGATAGGTCGGCTCGTTTTTCGTACCGAAGCGTTGGAGGCGGATGCGTAGCATTGGATTGGGAGAAGGTGGCGAGTTATCGTCTTGGGAGGGTTCTCAAAAGACGGATGTGCAAAAACGCAGGAGGGAGGGGGAGAGTCAAGCCTTCCCCCGAAGGTTTTAGTAAAAAATCACTCACACCCGCCAGGCCCTTCGTTAAAACACACATAACAAGCCACTGTTAATAAGTGGGTTAGCCTGTATCCTGCGTATAGGGGGCGCGGAGGCCTTTTCGGTCGGCTTCCAGTTTAGCCTCAGATCTGGACACAAAAAACCCCGCCAGTGGCGGGGTTTTGATGAAGCCCGGGGGGCTTACTTGGCAGCGGCCGTGGCCGCGGCTGCGGCGGCAGCTGCAGCGGCGTGCTCGGTCGGGTCGAAGCGCTTTTCTTTGACCTTGGTAGCCGACTTGCCTTGGCGATCGCGGAGGTAGAAGAGGCGGGCGCGCATGACCTGCGAGACGCGTTCGACTTCGATCTTCTCGATGTTCGGGGAGTGGACCGGGAAGGTGCGTTCGACGCCTTCGCCGAAGGAGATACGGCGAACGGTGAAGGTGGCGTGGATGCCGCCGCCCTTACGCTGGATGACGATACCGGCGAAGGTCTGAGTGCGCTCCTTGTCGCCTTCGCGAACCTTGGTGGCTACCTTGACGCCGTCGCCGACCTTGAAATCATGGTCTCCGCGGGCGGTCTTCAGCTGCGGCTGGGTGGCAAATTGGATGAGGGGATGGTTGCTCATGGCTGGTGTTCTTGGTCTTTCATCAGGTCCGGTCTGCGTTGCTTTGTCTTCTCTATTTGCCTTTCCCGACGCCATTTTTCGATTTCGGCGTGATTTCCTCCTAGGAGGACGGGGGGCACCTCGAGACCATCGTAAACAGCGGGTCGGGTGAACTGCGGAAAGGCGAGCAACTTGCCGTTGTAACTATCCCCAGTCAAGGAGTTTTCCTCCCCGAGCACCCCGGGGAGCTGCCGGCCGAGGCAATCGACCAGAACGCAGGCGGGCAAAGTGCCATTAGTGAGCACATAATCGCCGATCGAGACCTCCCGGGTAACCTTCCGGTCCCGGAAACGTTGGTCGATACCCTCATAATGACCTGAAATGAGAATCAAATGGCTCTTTTGGGCCAGTTCCTTGGCCAACTTGTTAGTCAATTGTTCACCGTCGGGGCAAAGGTAGATGACTTCACAGTCCGGGGTGGCCAGGGCGTCGACGGCGTCGAAGAGGGGCTGGCAGCTCATGAGCATACCGGGTCCGCCGCCGTAGGGCATGTCGTCCACCTTGCGGTGCTTGTCCTTGGAATAGGCGCGGAGGTCGTGGGCCTTAAACTCGATCAGGCCCTTATCGATGGCCTTGCCGATGACCGACTCCTGGAGGAAGCCGTCGGCCATGGCCGGGAAGAGGGTGACTAGGTCGATGCGGATGGCCACGGTGATCGCGACCATCCAACAGCCGAAAGGCCGCCGAGGGCAAGCCGTCCCTGCGTCCGCTTACTTCTTCTTCGACTTGGACTCGGAGCGCTGGTCCATCCGGACGCCCGCTTCCGCCGGCACGGGCTTGCCGGTCACGTCCACATCCGAGGTGAACAGATACTTCCACACGTCTTCCTGCAGCGGGCGTCCTTGGGCGTCCTTGGGCGAGCCTTTGCTCGGGGTCACGTAGCCGTGTGCGGCGCCAGCCTGCTTCTTTTCGTCGCCCTTCATCGGAGCGTCCGCGATGAGGCGGCGCGAATGACCATAAGGCGCCTTCTCCTTTTCGGCATTTACGATCGGTCCGTAAGCGTTGAGGCGCAGCATCAGCCACGAGCGCTGGTAGTGATCACCGGTCCAGCCGCTATCGAGGACGTGGGTGTAGCCGAAGAAGCGGTTGAGCGGCGTCGCCGACGGGCCGGCCTGCCAGTCTTCAGTGTTGTCGCGCGGACCGCAGAACATGATCACGCGGGCGACCTGCTGGTGCATCGCGAAACGCGCGGAGGAAGTGGCGCCGTGCGAGGAGCCGCCGACGACGACCTTGGTCCAGTCGAGTTCCTTGCCGCCGGCGATGAGGAACTGTTCCCAGCGGCCCTGCGGGTGCTTCTTCACGAGCCACTGCACCATGCGCGTGGCGCGGCCCTTGGCCGAATCCGCTTCGGCGATCTCGACCGACTTCGAGGCGTCGACGCCGGCGGTGGCTTCGAGGCGGATGTTGCCGAGATGCTGCGTGTCGGCAGGGACGGTGTTGAGCTTGCCGAACCAGCCGCGGGCGTAGGCGACGCTGATATGGTGGTAGCCGTAGCCGTTGACCTTCTCGGCGATGACGGCGTTGTGGCCCATCAGCCAGACAACGAGCTGGCCGCGGGGCGCGACGCGCGTGTCGACGTCGGCCGTCTGCACGTCGGCGGGCTTGCCCTTGGCGTCGAGGGGGAACTCGATCTCGGGATAGGCTTTCGCGGACGGGTCGACCTCGCTGGCGCGCACCGTGAGATGGTAGGCCTGGGGCTTCGGGTCGTTGAATTTCACCGGGGCAGCGTCGACAAAGGAAGCGACGAAGCCGAGGGACAGGCAGGCGAGGACGGTACGCATGGGGTTGACTCCTTCATGCCCGTCCCTTGCGGAGGAGCAATGCGATTTGCTTGGTAGGGTTAGGACGGATGCATGGTTCGAGGGTCGGTGTTCCCAGCCGCCAACCGCTATCCGCTGGCCGCCAACACCTCCTACTTGGGCAGCTTGCTGTCGACGTAATCGAGGGCCTTCTCGACGATGTTCTTTGGTGCCCACTGGTGCCCGCCTTCGAATTCAAAGACCTGCAAGCGATCGCCCTGCGTCTCGCGCAGCTGCTTAATCTCGCCACGGTTGCCGTCCTTGTTGCCCATGGTCAGAGCGACGGCGGGAATCTGTACGCCGCGCAGGCCCTGAATGCCGTTATCGAGCTGGCCGACGCCGGCGCCTTGCAAGACCACGCCACCAAAGCCGTCGCCGATGCTGGCGAAGACCGAGCTCGCGCGCGCGCCTCCGGAAAAACCGGTGCACACCTTGCGGCCAGCGGCGATGCGGAAGCGCTTCTCGGCGTCCTGGTTCGCGGCGAGAAAATTTCCGACGCTGGGGTCCCACGGACCGTTCTTGGATTCGTCGAGGAGGATGGCGATGTAGCCGTGCTTCTTGATCCAGTCGGCCATGTTGCCCATCGAGGCGTTGCCGCCGGGCGAGGCGACGAAGATCGCGGGCCAGCTCTTGGTCGCATCACCGTGATAGCCCTTCGGCAAGACGACGCGGTAGTGATAGACGCCGGAATATTTCGAGTAGCCGCCGTTGTGGTCGCAGGCGATGCGCGTCTCGACGCCTTCCTTGACGACAAAGCCGTCTGGCGTCGTCCGCGAGGCGGGCGTCGCCGGTTCGGCGGCGCCGACGACGGCGGAGAGCAGGATGAGGAGCAGGGCGGGGTACCGGCGCATGGAGAAGGGGTAGTCGCGAACCGTGCCGAGGGCAAGCGTGGTTGCGGCTTGGAAGCCCGCCCGGGTTGCTCCATAGCCTAACGCCGTGTCCCGTTCCGTCGTCCAAGTCCCCGTGCTCGAAGTCTCCCGCCTGCGCATCGCGCGTGAAGACAAGGTCATCTTGCGTGGACTGAACTGGCGCGTGGAGCCTGGGCAGCATTGGGTGATTCTCGGACCGAACGGCTCTGGTAAGTCTTCGCTCCTCGCCGCGCTCACGGGTTATTTCGCGCCCACCTCCGGTTCGCTTTCGGTCCTCGGTGAGACCTTCGGACGCAGCGATTGGCGTGAACTGCGTCGGCGCATCGGCCTCGTGGGTCCGTCCGTCGCCGCGATGATCCAGCCTGCCGAGCCGGCGCTGGCGGTCGTCGCCGGCGGAGTCGACGGCCTCATCAATCTCTGGCGCAGGCCGAAGCCCGCGACACGCGTGCTCGCGCGGCGGCTCTTGCGCCTACTCAAGGTCGGCGGCCTCGCCGCGCGTCCGTGGGGTCATCTTTCGCAAGGCGAACGCCAGCGCGTGCTCATCGCCCGCGCCTTGGCCTCCGATCCGGCGTTGCTGATCCTCGACGAATCCTGCGCGGGGCTCGACCCCGTCGCGCGCGCCGAGTTCCTCTCTTTGGTGAAGCGCCTTCCGAAGCTGAAGCCGGGCTTGGCCATTGTGTTCGTCACGCACCATGTGGAAGAGATTCTGCCGACCTTCACGCACGCGCTGTTGTTGCGGAACGGGTCCGCGCTAGCCGCTGGCAAGATGGCCGACGTCCTGAAGCCCGCCGCGCTGGCGAAACTCTTCGGACGCAAGGTCCGCCTGACTAAAGGGCGGTCCGGATGGTCACTGGATGTCGCCGGGAAGTAGGTGGTAGGGCGGTTTGACCGCTTTCGACTTCCCCTTAACCCTTGCTTCGTCCTACTTCATCTTCCTTCGCAATGCCTTCGCCGTTCGACAACCTCCTCCCCCGCTATGACGCCGTCGTCATCGGCGCTGGCCTTGGCGGGATGACCGCGGCGAACAACCTGGCGAAATTCGGACGCAAGGTCCTGCTCCTCGAGCACCATTACCAGCTCGGCGGCCTCGCCACCTTCTTCAAGCGCGCCGGCGGCCACGTCTTCGACATCTCCCTGCACGGCTTCCCACACGGGATGATCAAGTCCACGCGTCGCTACTGGACCAAGGAGATCTCGGATCGCATCCACCAGCTCAGCGACGTCCGTTTCATTAATCCCGACTTCGACGTCCGCACGACCTTTGACCGCGCCGACTTCACGCGCATCCTGATCGAGCAGTTCAAGCTTTCCGCCGAGACCGTTGAGGCCTTCTTCGCGCATCTGCGCGAGATGAACTACTACGACAACGACCCGCGCACCACGCGTCAGCTGTTCGAACAGTTCTTCCCCGGCCGTCCCGACGTCCAGCGCCTCCTTCTCGAGCCGATCGCCTACGCCAACGGCTCCACCCTCGACGACCCCGCGATCACCTTCGGTATCGTCTTCTCTAACTTCATGTCGAAAGGCGTGTTCATCTTCCAGGGCGGTACGGACACGATGATCAACCTCATGACCGCCGAGATGAAGGCCAACGGCGTCGACATCCGCCGCAACGTGCTCGTCGAGAAGGTGCTGGTCGAGAAGGATGCTTCCGGCCGCCGCCGCGTCGTGGGCGTGAAGCTCCGTGGCACGCGACTCGGCGAAGAAGCCGAGGTCGCCTGTGCGACCGTCGTTTCGAACGCCAACATCAAGGACACCGTACTCAAGATGGGTGGCGAAGACGCTTTTGAGACCCCGTTCCTTGAGGAAGCCAAGAAGGTGCGCGTGAACACTTCTTCCTGCCAGGTCTATATGGGCGTGCGCGAGGGCGAGACCATCCCGCACATTGGCGACCTCGTGTTCACTTCCGAAGCGAAGCCGTTCTCCAGCCACGAGCTTGTCGACTTCCATACCACGTCACGCACCTACTCGGTTTATTATCCGGACACTCGTCCGCATACCAAGAAGCCGCGCTACGCGATCGTCACGTCGGTCAACCAGAAGTTCGAGGATTGGGCGCAGCTTTCCGACGACGACTACGCGATCCACAAGTCGCGCGTCATCGAGGAGTCCTTCAAGGGACTCGAGAAGTTCATCCCCGACATCCGTTCCAAGGTCGACCACGCGGAGGCCGCGACTCCCCGGACCGTCCAGCGCTACGTCCGTCACATTGGCGGCACCTCTTTCGGTACCAAGTTCGAAGGCCTCAAGGTCTCGATGGCTCTGCCTGAGCAGGTCGGCGGCTTCTATCATGCCGGTAGCGTCGGTATCATCATGTCCGGCTGGCTGGGTACCATCAATTACGGCGTGATCGTCTCAGCCAAGGCCGACGCCTACCTGCGCGAGCCGAACGCCGACCCGCTCGGCGAAGCTGCCGCGAGCGCCGGGGTCTGATGACCAGTTGATCGGTTGAACGGTTGGCCAGTTGGCCGGAGGGGATGGCGCTCCGACGGCTTGACGGTCGACCTGAAATCGTAAATCTCCGGGCATGGCCAAAGACTCCAAGGACGAAGGCATCTTCAAAAAGCTCGAGCACGGGCTGGAATATTTCATCTTCGCCAGCCGTTGGGTACAGGCACCGATTTACGTCGCGTTGATCTTCGCCGCGTTCGCTTACGCGTGGAAGAGCGTGGAAGAGTTGATGCATCTCCTCCACGGATTTTCCGCCGCGTCCGAGAGTAAGATCATGCTCGGGATCCTCTCACTGGTAGACATCTCCATGGTGGCGAACCTCGTCAATATGGTCGTCGTCGGCGGCTACGTGACCTTCGTCTCACGCATCGACTTCGGCGATAGCGGCGACCGCCCCGACTGGCTCGACCACATCAACGCAAACACGCTGAAGGTGAAACTTGCGGGTAGCCTCGCGAGCATTTCGGCCATCCACCTGCTCAAGAGTTTCATCGATATTACCGCATCTGCCGCCGAAAGCCCCATGTCGGCGGGCCAGGAGAAGGTGATTTTCTGGCAGGCCATCATCCACGGCGTGTTTCTGGCCTCGATGATCCTTTTCGCTTGGGGCGAGAAGATGCAGCGGCACGACGATCACTGAGCCTTTGGCGCGAGGTCGCTGACCCAGCCGACGAGGTAGCGTTGGCGTTCAGCCGACCAGCCGTAGTGGATCCGCAGGCGCTCGCCCGCGGGATTCGGTTTGGTATCGATCGTCGCGTTCAGCGTGACCTTCCGTCCTTGGTGGGTAACGCGCATCGCGGCCTTGCCGGTGAGTCCCTGGCGGGTCGGGTGGCGCAGATGCGGCGGAATCTCGTCGCCGTCGCAAGCGCTGCCATGGCCGCCTTCCATCCGCACCATGCGCATGAAGTCTAAGGCGCGCATCGCCGAGTGGATGTGCTCGAAACAATCGAACTCACAGGCCATGCCCGCGTCGACGGCCGATTCGAGGATGTCGTGATCCTCCATGCTGGGCATGCAGCAGGCCCAGGCGAGGAAGTGGCCCACGTTCGGCTGGTGGCCGGGCACGCGGTGGCCTTGGATCTCCTGCTTCGGACGGCGGACTTTTTCCTCGCGTACCTCCGGCCCAAGGCCGGCCACGATCGCCTGGATGACCGCTTTGTCCGCGGCGCGGAAGTCGAAGGTGACCTCGTTCGTCCGGCCATCGACGCCGTTTGGCCCCGAGTCGTCACCGGCGATGCGCACGCCGATGTCGCCATGGAGCTCCGGTCCGCTCAGGCGGACGCAGTCGCCGTATGCCGGCAGCACGAAGAACGTGGGCAGGCCTTCGTCCGCGCCGCCGAGGGCCTCGAGGCGTTCGCGGAGTTTCAGGGCGGGGAAGGGAGTGCGGAGGCGACGACGGAGGAGCGGACGAGGGCGGGAAGGAGCGGGGGAGTGGCGTTTCATGGTTTGGTTTTAAGAAGAAGAGAGGGAGTCCCTGCCGAGCGGTCCGTGGGAAAACGGTGCGCGGCTGGAATGATGAGCAATGGAATGGAGTTTCGGACAGGGACGCCGGGGTGGGCGGAGAACTGGCCGAGGACGCTACTATGCCCGGCCGCCGAAGCTTGTCCAGCGGGTCGCCGGCGGTTTTTAAAAATAATATAACCCCACGATTTATGGGCAAAAAGAAGGGCTCCCCGGTGGGGAGCCCTTGGGGCCGTCGGCCCGGCTGGGTCAGGGGGCTTTTTTCGCCACCGGGATGCGCATCCCGTAGAAACTCCGGTAGACGAAGAAGAGGGCGACCAGGAAGATCACCGAGCCGAGCAGCCGCTTCGGGTCGGCCGGCATCTTCACCGCGATCTCGACGGCGAGCAGGCCGAAGAGCGTCGTGAACTTGATGACGGGGTTGAGTGAGACCGAGGACGTGTCCTTGAAGGGATCGCCGACCGTGTCGCCGACGACCGTGGCGGCGTGGAGCGGCGTGCCCTTGGCCTTCATGTCGACTTCGACGATCTTCTTGGCGTTATCCCAAGCGCCGCCGGCGTTGGCCATGAAGATTGCTTGGAAGAGGCCAAAGAAGGCCATACCCACCAGGTAGCCGATGAAGAAGAACGGGTCGAAGAGCGCGAGGGACAGGGAGAAGCAGAAGATGACGATGAAGATGTTCGTCATGCCCATCTGCGCGTACTGGGTGCAGATGCGGACGACTTCCTTGGATGACTCCGTCGTCGCCGTCGTCGCGTTGAGGTTCATATTCTCCTTGATGTAGACCACCGCGCGGTAGGCGCCGGTGACGACGGCCTGCATAGAGGCGCCCGTGAACCAGTAAATCACCGCGCCGCCCATGAGGAGGCCCATGAGGGCCTCGGGGTGGACGAGGGAGAGTTTCTCCAGGACGTTGAACTTCGCGTCCACCGCTTGATAGTGTTCCTGCAGCATCATGATGATGCCGAAGACCATCGTGGTCGCGCCCACGACCGCAGTGCCGATGAGCACCGGCTTGGCGGTCGCCTTGAAGGTGTTGCCGGCGCCGTCGCCCTTCTCGAGCTGGTGCTTCGCGCCTTCGAAGTCGGGGCGGAAGCCGAAGTCGCGCTCGAGCTCAGTGGCGATACCCGATTGCTTCTCGATCTGGGAAAGCTCGTAGACCGACTGGGCGTTATCGGTCACCGGGCCGAAGGAGTCGACCGCGATGGTGACGGGCCCCATGCCCAAGAAGCCGAAGGCGACGAGGCCGAACGCGAAGATGGGAGCGGCAAAGGCGAATTTAAGCGGCATCAGGCCGGTGACGGCCGGATTGGCCGAAAGCAGGTAGGCGCCGAACATCAGGCCGAGGATGCAGAGCCCGGTCCAGAAGGCGGAGTAGTTGCCGGCGACGAGGCCGGAGAGAATATTAAGCGAGGCACCGCCTTGGTTGGACGACGTCACGACTTCTTTCACGTGGCGGCTCTCGGTCGAGGTGAAAACCTTGGTGAACTCAGGAATCAAGGCGCCGGCGAGCGTGCCGAGCGAGATGATCGTGGACAGCACCCACCAAAGTCCGTCGCCTAGGTCGGCGAGGAGGAAGTAGCTGGCGAGGTAGGTGATGGCGATTGAGACCACCGAGCTGATCCAGACGAGGTTCGTCAGCGGCTGCTCGAGGTTAAAGTCCTTGGCCTGGCCCCAGACGGCACGGCTCACGGCGTCGTTGATCCAGTAGCTAAGCAGAGAGGTAATCACCATCAGGATGCGCATGGCGAAGAGCCAGATGATGAGGGTCGCGCACAGCGCGGGGTTGGCGGCGAGGGCCAGCGCGAGGAAGGCGATGAGCGCCACGCCGGTGACGCCGTAGGTCTCGAAGCCGTCCGCGGTCGGACCGACGGAATCGCCCGCGTTGTCGCCAGTGCAGTCGGCGATGACGCCGGGATTGCGGGGGTCGTCCTCCGGCAGCTTGAACTCGATTTTCATCAGGTCGGCACCGATGTCCGCGATCTTGGTGAAAATACCGCCGCAAATACGGAGGGCGGAGGCGCCCAGGGATTCACCGATGGCGAAGCCGATGAAGCAGGGCCCGGCAAGATCCTTGGGGAGGAACAGGAGGATCCCGATCATGAAGAAGAGCTCGATGGCGACGAGCAGCAGTCCCACGCTCATGCCGGACTTGAGCGGGATGAGCAGCGTAGCGAGTGGATTGCCGCGCAGGGCGGAGAAGGCGGCGCGCGAATTGGCGACGGTGTTGATACGGATACCGAACCAAGCCACGCCGTAGCTGCCAAGGATGCCGAGGACTGAAGCCGCGAGGATCACCGCGACAGAGAAGGCGTCCTTTTGCTCGAGACCGGCGAAGTAGTAGGTCATGCAACCAGCGATGAGCACCCAGAGGCCGGCCAGGAATTTGCCCTGCTGCCAGAGGTAGGTCTTACACGTCTCCCAGATGATATCAGAGACGTCCGACATCGAGCGGTGGACGGGCAGGGCGCGCGTCTGCAGGTACTGCCACCAACCGTAGACGGTCGCGAGGGCGCAGACGACCAGGCCGAACCACAAGATCTGATGGCCGGTGAGCGCACCATTGAGGAACGTCGTTTTCGCCAGGTCAGGGATTCGGATATCCGCTTCGCCGGCACGGGCGAGGGCGGGGAGGGACAGCAGTAGCGCCGCCGTGAGTTTCTTCACGCAGTTCATGGTAGGGGTGGGGTAGGGGTATGACCGAGGGGTACGATCATGGTTCCTCTTATCGGTGATTATTCTTCGGCCAGCGAGGGGAATCTCCTTACGACCGTTTTCATTTGTAATCGTTTAGTAACTCGCCCGGGCTCACATGTGGCTCGACCTCTTTCCGCCGCGCGTTACCTCCATTCGCATGCCCCGCTTCCTGCTCCTCGCCGCCCTGCTGCCCCTCGCCCTCGCGGCCGCCCCCGAACCCTTTCCGGTGAGCCCGACCGTCGCCGCCGTGCCGCACCCCGCCGCCGACGCCCCGGGCTTCGCCCCGCTCTTCAACGGCAAGGATCTCGCCGGCTGGAAGACCAAGGGCAACTGGGTCTACGATACGGACGGCACCGTCACCCTGAAGCCTCGCCCGGGCGAGACGGGATGGAAGCGTTTCGACGCCTATATTTTCACCGAGCGCAAGTACCGCGACTTCGTCCTCGACCTGGAATTCAAGATGGAGCCGACGGGTAACTCGGGTGTCTTCTTCTGCGTCGCTGATCCACTTGACCCCGTCGCTAAGGGCATCGAGCTACAGATTCTCGATACCTTCGGACTCGCGAAGCCAGGCCATCATGACTGCGGCGGCATCATCCGTGCGATGGCGGCTTCGAAAAATATGGTCAAGGCGCCCGGCGAATGGAACCACTACACGCTCACGCTCAAGGACCGCCGTCTGACCGTCGACTTCAACGGCGAGCGCACGATTGTCCTCGATCTGGCCACGTCGCCGATGAAGGACCGCCCGGTCGATGGTCACATCGGTTTCCAAGACGAGGCGAAGCACGTCTGGTACCGCAACGTCCGGATCAAGGAGCTACGCTAATCAGCGTCGCATCCAGCGACGCGCGCCCAGCCAGAGCAGCGCTGGCACCACGACACTGAGCGCGAGCGCCCAGGCGGGCTCTTCCTGGCCCAACGCGCCGATCGCCGCGAAGACGAAGCCCATCGGTAGGCTTCCGCAGAGCACCGCGAGGAGGAAGGTCCGGAAGGGCATACGATTCAGGCCAGCCAGGCAGGCGACTGCTTCGGGCAGGATAGGTAGACAGCGAGAGCACGCGACGAGCCAGGCGCCGCCGGTTGCGAAGAAGCTTTCGCCTTCGCGCAGGCCGGCTTCGCCCGCGAGACGCAACGCGAGCGGACGACCGAGCCAGCGGCTGAGGCCATAGGCGATCAGTCCGGCGAGCGCTGAACCAGTCGCTGCATAGAGGCCGCCGACGAGTGGACCATAGGTCAGACCGAGTGCCGACATCACGAGCGTACTCGGGATGGGCAGGAGGATGTCCGCCACGAGTAAGATTATGCCCGCG
>JBIILC010000169.1:0-2641 GCA_044232865.1 Opitutales bacterium
CACCCCGCCGCCCTCGTACTCAGCGTGGTCGCGCTCACGCCGCTCATCGGACTGGTGATGCAGTGGGCCATCGAAGGCCAGCGCCCCTCATGGCGGCTCTGGCTCGGCGGCGCGATCGGCATAGCGGGCGTCATCCTGCTGCGCAGGTTCTAGGATGCTTAACGGGTGGCCGCGAGTTCCTGCATGGCACGGACGGCCATCAGCTCGCAATTGAACCACATCGCCCCGGGCGGCAGCATGACCCACGTCTGATAACGCCCGGGTGCCTTCACGTGTGACTGCGTCTGCGCCAAGGTGGCGCCCAGCGCCCTAGCCTTCTCGAGATGCAGGCGGTCACCGGTCACGCGCCACGCGGCGAGATAGGTGCGGATGAGCTTGGCGGAACTGGCGCAGACCGGTGCGTAGCACCGATACTGCTCGAGGACGCAAGGCAGCAGCCACTTCCTGGCCTTGCCGCCGGCTGCGCCGTCGGCGCTCTGGCTGACGGGCGTCTCTTTGGGAGGCTGGGCCCAGATAACGAATTGGTCTTCGGAATAACGTAGCAGTTCCAAGGCCAACGCCAGCCCCTCCGGCTTCCGCTCCTTCTGATCGAACAGATGGAGCGCGAAATCACAGGCCTCATGCTTGGTCATGTTCTCATAAGGAGGCAGAGGCCGGACATCCTCGAACTGGCCCTGCCAGTTCCAGGTTCGCACAGGATTAGCCATGATCCACGCGAGGGCACGGGCGCGCACCGGCGCGAAACGCGGCTCACCGGTGACGACCTCGAGCTGATCGAGGAAGCCGACGACGCCGGTCGGCACGAGCACGTTGGGCGAGGCGGGCTTGCCGTCCCGGGGATCGACGAAGAGCGACCAACTCCCTTCGAGCAGCTGGGTCTTCTCGTAAGCGGCTGCGATGCGGAGGGCCGCATCGAGATAACGACGATCCTTCGTCGCCGCATGGACGTCGAGCAGATAGCGACCCGTTTCGGCGCCGCAATTCGTCAGGTAGTTGCCAGCCGACATGTGTCCCTTGAGCCGATCACGGTACAGCGTGGGATGGTAAGTCGGCGGATGACCCGCCCAGACGGCATCATCCGGGAAAGACATCGACAGGAGGTAATCGGCCGCGCGCCGTGCGGCAGCCAGCGCCTCGGCGGCGTCCGCGGGCGCAGGTTGCTGGGCCGCGTAGGTCGCCAAGGCGGAAGCGGCGGCACCGACGATCTTCGAGGGATAGCGATAAAGGATGAACTGCGACTCTGGCTGGCCGGAGCCGAACCAGCAGCGTAGATCCGGAGAGTGGACCAAGGCAGCGAGCGCCCGGGCGGGACCCGCGGGATCGACTTCGCTGGCGACCGGCGAGGCGAAGGGAGCCGCGCGATGGAATCTGCGGCTCGAAGGACCGCCGACGGCCACGCCGTCGGCATCCACGCCATGGACGACCAAGGACGCCGGCCCGATCGCCACGGCGGTCCAGATAGGCGTAAGCGGCGCCGTCGGCTTCGGACCGAAGAAGACGTGCTCGCGTCCGGCCGAATCCTTCAGCGTGAATCGGTAACGGACCGCACCCGCGACTTCCGGAAGATCAAAAGCGGGAGCGAAGAGAAACTGCACCGCATGGCCGTTCCACGCCGGCTGACCGCCGGCCACAAAAGGCCTGACCGGCGTCGCCGTCTCGGCTAGCGCACGCTTCACCAAGTCATCGGGCGCCTCGGCCGCATGGACTATGCCAAGGCAGGAGAACAGCAAAGAGACTAAGAAAGCTCGCATGTCGCTCAGGCGGCGTCGGCCTTGCGCTCCTGCGCATCGACCACGACCGTCGTGACGAGGTCGGAGCCGACGTTCGTCATCGAGCGGGCCATGTCCAGAACTCGGTCGACTCCGAGCACGATGCCGATGCCTTCGGGCGGAATGCCGAAGGTGACCAGCAGGCCGGCGATCAGCGGCAAGGAGCCACCGGGAATGCCCGCGACGGCGACGGCGCTGAGCACGGAGAGGAATAACAGCGTGAGCTGCTGACCGACGGAAAGGTCGACCCCGAAGACCTGGGCGACGAAGAGCACCACGCAGCCTTCATACAGGGCGGTACCGCTCATATTCATGGTCGTACCGAGCGGCAGGACAAATCCGGCCACGCTCGGCTTAAGGCCGAGCGTATTCTTGGAACACTCCAGCGCAGCCGGCAGGGTGGCGTTGCTTGAGCTCGTCGAGAAGGCGGTGATTAGCACGCCGCGGATATCACGGAAGAATTCCAACGGTTTCCGGTCCGTCCAGAGGCGCAGCCAAAGCGACATCGTCCCGAAAAGGTGGAAGAGCATCACGGCAAGGCAACCGAGGGCGAAGACCCCGAGAGCGACCAGGATATCCAGGCCGATCTTGACGATGACGCTGTAGATCATCAGCGGCACGGCATAAGGGGCAAGCTTCAGGGCGAGCTGCACGATGCCGGTCATGAGCTCAGCGACCAGGTCGAGCGCGCCCAGCAGCTGTTGGCGTTTCGCCTCGGGCAACTGCGTGCCGACGACACCGACGAGCAACGCGAAGAGGATCAGCGGAAGGACGTCGCCAATCGTGCCATTGGTGTGACCGACGACGGCACCGAAGAGGTTCTTGGGCATGAACATCTCGACCAACCCGGCGAGATCGACGGACGGGGTGGC
>JBIILC010000170.1:0-2612 GCA_044232865.1 Opitutales bacterium
CCTGGAAGGCGGATGCCGGCGGTCCGTTTGCGCCACAGGAACTAAGTGGCCCCGTTTTCTTCACCAGGCCTGGCGGTGCTTCGCTCGCCAAATGGGGAGCGCTGAGTCAGGTCGACATCGCGGACAAATCTGCGGCATTCTTATCGGATACGGCTTTCGCCGGGCTGACGACCCAGCAGGGGGTACGCTCTTTCGATGCCGGTAAGCTCAGCGAACTCGCTCGCAAGGTCGTCGAACTCCAGCCGACTCATGGCTGGCCCTATCCTTCTTTGGCAGCCTTCGCTCGATCACGGATTCTAGATCAGGCTCTGGAGGAGTCGGGCATCAACCGGCCCTATGCTTTGGTGGCATCGGAATTACCGATTCATCTTCAGGCGAATGACCTGCTGGAGGCTTGGGCGCCAGTGCTGACGGTTCGCGGCGACACGTTCAGGATCACTGGGCGGGCAGAGGGGGCGGGCGGGAGCAGCGTATGTGAGATGATTGTCCAGAGGGTGGCCGCCGAACACCCGGTACCGCATCTCGGCCGACGCTTTCGGATAATTTCGGTGCGGTTTCGTAACCGGTGAAGGGTGGGGCGGACTTGACTGGCGGGGAAAAGGGCTAAGATGGAGGGTATGGAATCCAATCCCTTCATCGTCGCTGACGCCCCGGCCTCTGACCGTGCGGCCTTCTTCCGTCGCACCTACGGTCTCGTGGCCGCTTCGTTCGCCGCCTTTGCCCTCGCCCTCTACGGCTTTTTCGTCAGCGGCATCGCCGAGACGTTCATGCGTGCCATCGCCGGCATCGGCTCCTGGGGTATCCTCGGGGTCATGGTGCTCTTCTGGCTCGGTACCACCGCCGCCCAGTCCCTAGCCTTCAATCGTGCCTCCCGCGTCACGCAGTATGCAGGCCTCGGCCTCTACGTCCTCCTGCAGGCCCTGATCTTCGTTCCCCTCATCTACTACACCGCGATCGTCACCAAGGGTAACCCTGGTGAAATCCTGATTCCGGCCTGCATGGCCACTGGCGCCCTCGTCATCGCCCTGACGGCCGTGGTGTTCATGACGAACCTCGACTTCTCCTTCCTCAAGGTAGCCATCGTCATCGGCAGTATCTGCGCACTCGGTATCGTCATCGTCTCGCTCTTTGCGGGCTGGACGCTCGGCACCTGGTTCTCCATCGCGATGATTATCCTGATGGCCACGGTGATCCTCTACCAGACCAACGAGATCAAGAACACCATGGAGACCGACCAGCACGTCGCCGCGGCCTTCGTCCTGTTCTCGTCCTTTGTCACGCTGCTCTTCTACGTCATCCGCCTCTTCGCCGGTCGTCGCGAATAAGCGCGACCCGTAGCAACTTCGAAGGGCTTTCCGGTGTTAGATCGGGGAGCCCTTTTTGTTTATGCGCCGTTTCCTTCTCCTTTGCCTCTCTTTGGTCTGCGCGACTTCGTTGTCCGCCCAAGGCAAAATCCGCGAGCTCCTCGCCGCCAAGGCGCCGGAAGGCTTCGTGGAAAGGACCTGGACGATCGACGGCGTAAAGCGGACGGCGCTCGTCCGCATGCCGGCTGGTGTCGCTGGTCAGCTGGCCGTCGTCTTCGGCTGGCATGGACACGGCGGCCGCTCGACTCACTCCGCCGCCCGATGGGGTTACGCCGTGATCGACACGACCTCGATCCTCGTCTTCCCGCAGGGCTTGCCGACCGTCTCGCCGCTCGTCGATAAAGAAGGCCGCATGCCCGGCTGGCAGACCTCCGTCGACAGCGAGGGAGGTCGGGATATCAAGCTCTTCGACACTATCTTGGCCGACCTCAAGAAGGAGCAGTCGGTCGACGAACGCCGCATCTTCTCCATGGGCCATTCCAATGGAGCGGCGTTCAGCTATCTCCTCTGGCAGGCCCGTCCGGAGGTCTTGGCCGCCATCGGGTCCGTCGCGGGCAGTCTGCGGGCTGATACCAAGGTCGCTTCGCCCATGCCGGTGATTCACGTCGCCGGAGAAAAAGATCCGATCGTCAAGTTCGCCTGGCAGAAGGCGACCTTCGCCGCGGTCCGCCGAATCAATGGTTGTGCAGAAGAGGGTAAGCCCTGGGCCAAGGAAGGCGTGCTCGAAGCGACGCTTTATCCTTCGACCAAGGGCGCGCCGCTCGTGACTGCGATCCATGCGGGCGGGCACGAATACGCCAAGGGCTCCACCGAATTGATTGTCCGGTTCTTCAAGGAGAACCCCAAGTCGGCTAAGTGATTAGCGGGCGGGGTCGTCCGTCAGGATCGCCAAGTCGTCGAGGTAGAACTCGGTCTTCTCGTTGGCGTTGCTGATGAAGCCGACCCAGTCGAGCGTCTTCATGTCCGGGTTACGGCAAGGTAGATCCTTGAACTCCTTGGTGGGCTCGCCTTCGGGTGTCACCTTCAGGTTCCAACGGCCCGTGACGGCATCGCCGATGACGGCGGAGAGTTCGAACCGGATCCACTTTTGCGTCGGCAGGGCGACGTCGAGGCCTTTGACGCCGGTGAGGCGTCCGTTGGCGATGTGCAGCACGGGTCCGGTACGGTAGGGGTTACCCTTAGTGCGCCACTCGTGGATGAAGATCGCTTTGGGTTCGAGGGTGAGGGCGAAGTTTACGGTCGAGGTGC
>JBIILC010000101.1:0-4555 GCA_044232865.1 Opitutales bacterium
TGCATAACACCGTCACCGATTCCGAGCGCATTCCGCAGGGTGCGACGTACGTAACGACCGACAAGGGCATCGCGATGTGGTCTGAGGACGTCGGTTTCCGTCCGCTCTACAGCGCCAACGCCCCCGATGGCTCGCTGTTCGTGTCCGACATGTACGAGTATTACATCGCACACGGCCAGCACTACCAAAACCAGATCGATCCCACGACCGGCCGCATGTATCGCCTCCGCGATAAGGATGCCAAGCTCGAGACCGATACGAACCTCGAAGGTAAGACGACCGCTCAATTGGTGACCTTGCTCGGCCATCCGAATAAGTTCCACCGCACGGCTTCGCTTCAACTACTGGCTGAACGCCGTGACCCGAAGGCGGTCGCCTTACTCGACGCACAACTCGCGGCTGACCAGGGTCGGGGAGCGCTCGGTGCGCTTTGGTCCCTCTATCAGGCCGATGCGCTGACGGATGCCCGGGCTATCGCTGCGCTGACCCATGCCTACGCGCCGGTTCGTTTCTGGGCTACGCGTTTCCTGGGCGATAAATATGGCGTCAACCGCGGTCTCGGCGTTGCGGGCGTCGGATCTAAGGGCGCTCGAGCACTGCCCGCTAAGGTCTTTGCTGCCATCCTCGCTCGCGCCCGGGTCGAGCCCGACGCCGAAGTCCGCTCGCAGCTCGCCTCTTCGGCTCGTCGTCTGCCGACCGATCAGATGCTCAAGCTCGTCACGGCCCTCGCTTCCCGCGATGAGGACGCCACCGACGCCTACATCCCTCTGCTACTCTGGTTCGCACTGGAATCACACGTGACGCTCGATCGCGAGGCCGTCGTGAGCTTCGCCAAGAATCCGGCCGTCTGGGATCGCCCGCTCGTCCAGCAGCAGCTCCTCCCTCGCCTCATGCGTCGCTTCGCCACGGAAGGCCGCCGGGCGGATCTGCTCGTCTGCGCTCAGCTTCTCCGTCTCGCTCCCACGCCCGCCCATAGCGTGCACCTCATGAAGGGTTTCGAGGATGCCTACCGTGGACGTGAACTCGCCGGCTTGCCCGACGAACTTCTTCAAGCCATGGCCGCTTCTGGCAAGGCGCCGTTGATTCTCCGCGTCCGCCAAGGAGACCCGGTGGCCATCAAGGAATCGCTTGTACTCATTGCGAATAAGAAGGCGGATGCGACCGAGCGCCTCAACCAGGTCCGCGTCTTTGGCGAAGTTCGCCACCCCGATGCGCAGGCCATCTTGCTCGCGATCGCGGGTTCCGCTGAGTCTGCGGCGTTGCGTAAGGCTGCGCTCATCTCGCTGATGACCTACGGTCAGCCTGAGGTCGGCACGCAAACCGTCGCCATTGTCGAGACGAGCGCCGGCGATATCCGTCTCGCCGCATTGGCCCTGCTCGCTAGCCGCGCCGAATGGTCGCAGCAGCTCTTGCTGGCCGTTAAGTCCGGCCGGATCGGCGCCAACACCGTCCCGCGCGATATGGTCGAGCGCATGCGACAGCACGAACCGAAGCAGTTACAGTCGCTGCTGGCCGAACTCTATCCGGTCAAGCCGGCCACCGGTGTCACGGATTTCATCGCCAAGATTGCCGACGTCGAAGCCAAGCTCAAGGCCGGCACGGGCAATCCCTATGCAGGCGAGCCCATCTACATGGAAAGGTGCGCCCCTTGCCATAAGCTCTTCTTCAAAGGGGGGAAGATCGGCCCTGAACTCACCGCCTACCAGCGTGATAACCTCGGGACCATGCTGATCAGCGTCGTGAATCCTAACATCGAGATCCGCGAGGGCTTCCAGTATTTCTCCGTTACCACGAACGATGGACGATCGCTCAGCGGCTTCCTAGTCGAGCGTGACGCGCAGATCTTGGTCCTCCGCGGACTGGAAGGAGAGGACATCACCCTGCGTCAGGCTGACATCCGTCTGCTCACTCCCATGGGACGAAGTTTGATGCCGGAAGGACTCCTCGACGGCATGGAGCCCCAGCAGCTGCGCGACCTGTTCGCGTACCTCCGGATTTCGCAGCCCATCAGCAAATAGCCAAAGTTAGGCTGGAACTTATAATCTTATTAGGTGTTAATTAAGTTGTACCCTATGAAGCACCTACCCTACGTCTGTCTCCTCACCCTCGGCTCGGCCTCCGCTTTCGCGGCTTCCGCTCCGTCCAGCCTCTTCGCCAGCAATGTCGAAGTGAGCTACGTCCAGCAGTCCACTGACGGCGTCGCCGGCCATCTCAATGGCTGGGAACTGTCCGCCACCGCCTATCTCGGTAGCTCCGACGTCTTCGTCAACGCCCAGACCTCGGTCGGCGGCGACCTCGGCAACGGCGCTGATGCCGTCTCCCTTGGCTACCGCTGCAAGAACGTCGCTTCGATCGCCGACGTGGCCCTGACGGCCGGCTCCAACGAAACCTACGGCATCGCTCTCCACCGCGCCCTCGGCGGCGGTTTCGGCGCTTGGGCTTCCTACGAGAACAACGCCGCTGGCCATGATGTCAGCGTCGTCCTCAGCAAGATGATCACCAGCAACGTCTCGGCTGACCTCGGTTACTCCTGGATCAACCGCGACGGCGCCGCCGACGCGAACCAGTGGAGCCTCGGCGTCCGCTTCAAGTTCTAAGCCTCGCTTAATCCACGACGAAAGCCGTCGGCCCTTGCGGGTCGGCGGCTTTTTCTTTGGTCACATCAGCCCCTGTGTGGGGATGACGGGCGCCGGTACGACCGGTGCCGCGGCTGGGGCGTCGAGCTTATCCAGTTGGGTCTTGAGGGCGGACATGGCCTGTTCGCGTAAAGCGATGACTTCGGTTTCCAACGCCGCGCGTTGTTCGTCGGTCTCGGCGGCGCGGAAGGCTTCGCCGATTTCCCGTCCGCGCTTGAGGATTTCCTGCGAGGAGGGGTCCAGCATGCCGTTACGGATTGCCTGCCCGAGTTTCTTTTCATCGCCGCCGGCGAGGTCCATCGCGATTTTCCGCGTCTCTTCCCCGAAAGCCTTATAGCGGGCCTTCGTGGCCTCGTCCATCGGCGGGCGCTTGGCCGGCGCGGGCGTGGTAGGCTTGGAAGCCACGACCGTTGCGGGCTTCGGTGTCGGCGTCGGGGCGACGACGGCCTGCTCGACCTTGGCCGGCAAGGGCGCTTCGGAGGGGGTGATGAATCGGGCGACTAAGAAGCCAATCGCCACGCAGAAGGCGATGGTGATGAACAACGAGGTTTTCTTCATGGACGCACGCTAGGCGTCCATGTCCCCTTTTGGCGAATAAGTAATCTGGCTTACCTAATCAAACAGGGCTTCTTCGGGTCGAATTTCCAGCCCGGGATCAGGAATTGCATCGCCACGGCGTCGTCGCGCGAGCCGGACGGGAGTTTCCGATAGAGTTGGTGGGCGGCCTCGAGCTGGGCCGGGTCGATCTCGATGCCGAGTCCGGGCTTCTGCGGGACCGAAATCTTGCCGCCCTTGATGAGCAACGGCTCCCTGGTGAGGCGCTGGCCTTCCTGCCAGATCCAGTGCGTGTCCATCGCGGTGACATCGCCCGGGGCGGCGGCGCCGACGTGCGTGAACATCGCAAGGGAGATGTCGAAATGGTTATTGGAATGGGAGCCCCAAGTGAGGCCACGTTCCTGGCAGACCTGCGCGACCTCAACCGAGCCTTGCATCGTCCAGAAGTGCGGGTCAGCGAGGGGGATGTCGACTGCTTCGAGTTTCAGGGCGTGATCGAGCTGGCGCCAATCGGTGGCGACCATGTTGGTGGCGGTGCGGAGGCCAGTGGCCTTCTTGAATTCAGCCATGATCTCGCGACCTGAGAAGCCAGCTTCGGCGCCGCACGGGTCCTCGGCGTAAGCGAGCACGCCTTTCAGGTTCTGGCAGACCTCGACGGCTTCCTTGAGAAGCCAGGCCCCGTTGGGGTCGAGCGTGATGCGGGCCTTCGGAAAGCGGGAGGCGAGGGCGCGGACGGCTTCGATCTCGCGGGCGGCACTGAGTACGCCGCCCTTGAGTTTGAAGTCCTGAAAACCAAAGCGTTCTTGGGCGGCTTCGGCCTGACGAACGATGCTTTCTGGTGTGAGCGCTTCTTCGTTACGGAGGCGATGCCAAGCGTGGGCGGAACTCGCTTCGTCGCGATAGCCGAGCGTAGTCTTACGGCGGTCACCGATGAAGAAGAGGTAACCCAGCATCTCGACCTCGGTGCGCTGCTGGCCCTTGCCGAGCAGCGCGGCGACGGGCTTCGACTGGAACTGCCCGAGGAGATCGAGCAGGGCGGATTCGATTGCCGTGACGGCGTGGATCGTCACGCGCAGATCGAACGTCTGCAGGCCGCGGCCACCGGCGTCGCGGTCCGAGAAGGCGGCGCTGACCGTCGCGAGGAGCTTTTTGTAATCCGCGATTTCTTTGCCGATGAGCAACGGGGCGGAATCCTCGACCGTCTGGCGGATCTTCTCGCCGCCCGGGACTTCGCCGAGACCCGTGTGGCCGGAGCTGTCGGTGATCAGCACGATATTACGCGTGAAGAACGGTCCGTGCGCACCGCTCAGGTTGAGCAGCATGCTGTCATGACCGGCGACCGGCACGACACGGATGGATTGGAT
>JBIILC010000095.1:0-5039 GCA_044232865.1 Opitutales bacterium
TCGGCGTCGATGGTAGATTCTAGGGCCTGCTTTTCCTGTTCCGAAAGCCAGCGCGCGTCGCGGGGGAGCGAGTCCAGCCAGAACCAGGCGATGATACCGATGACGACCGAGAGGAGCCCTTCGACGAACAGCATGCTCTGCCAACCCTTGAGGCCCAGGAGCGAGGTCTGCATGAGGGCCCCGGCCAGCGGGCCGGAGAGGATCGAGGCGATCGCCGAGCCGCTCAGGAACAGCGCGATGGCCTTACCGCGTTCGGCGGACGGGAGCCAGCGGGTGAAATAATAGATGACGCCGGGGAAGAAGCCGGCTTCGGCCGCACCGAGGGCGAAGCGGAGGAAGTAGAATTCATTCTCGTTCCGGGCAAAGGCCATCAGTGAAGCCACGACTCCCCAGGAGATGGTGATGCGCGTCAGCCACACACGGGCGCCGAACTTCTGCAGTAGCATGTTCGACGGAACCTCGAAGATTGCATACCCGATGAAGAACAGGCCGGCGCCTAGTCCGTAGGCGGCGCTGTCGAGCCCGAGGTCCGTCTTGAGGTGCTGTTGGATGAAACCGACGTTTACCCGATCCAGGTAGTTCACGATGAACATCACGATGAACAACGGCAGGATGCGCCGTTTCACCTTCGAGACGGCGTCGTTCAGGTATCCTGCATGGTCGGCGGTGAACTCGCTCATGGCGGCTTACTTTACCCCGGCTTTAGAGATGAGGGCGGCGAGCTGTTCGACCTCGGCAGGCTTCAGGTCGGTCAGCGGGGCGCGCACTGGGCCCGCGCTATGGCCGACGATGGTGGCACCCGCCTTGATGATGCTGACCGCGTAGCCGGCGCTCTTGTTGCGTAGCTCGAGGTAAGGCAGGAAGAACGTGTCGAGCAGGCGGTTCTGCGTCGCGTGGTCGTCCTTTGCCACGGCGTGGTAGAAGTCCATCGCGGTCTGGGGGATGAAGTTGAACACGGCGGACGAGTAGACCGGCACACCCATGGCCTTGTAGGCGGCGGCGTAGACTTCAGCGGTGGGCAGGCCGCCTAGGTAGCTGAAGCGGTCGCCCATGCGACGGCGGACGGAGACCATCAGCTCGATGTCGCCGAAGCCGTCCTTGTAACCGATGAGATTCGGGTTGTTCGCCGCAAGTTTCTCGAGGTGGTGCGGCAGGAGGCGGCAGACGTTACGGTTATAGACGACGACGCCGATCTTGACCGACTTGCAGACCTGATCGACATGCTCGGCGACGCCATCCTGGTTGGTCTCGGTCAGGTAGTGCGGCAGGAGCAGGATGCCCTTGGCGCCGAGGCGTTCGGCTTCCTGAGCGTATTGAATCGCCACGCGGGTCGGACCGCCGGCTCCGGCGAGGATCGGGACGAGGCCGTCGCAGGTATCGACCGCGGTCTTGATGATTGAAGAGTATTCCTTCGGCTCGAGAGAGAAGAACTCGCCCGTGCCGCCGGCGGCGAAAAGCGCGGTAGCACCGAAGGGCGCGAGCCACTGGAGGCGCTTGGCGTAGCTCGGCGCATCGAAGTCTCCGTTCGCCTTAAAATCGGTGATCGGGAAAGAGAGCAGTCCGGACGAAAGGACCTTCTGGAGTTCGAGGGGGGACATTGGATGAAAAGGTGGAAGCGGTTAGCGGTTGGCGGTTAGGTCAGATCGCAGAATTCGAGCGGGAGCCGTTGACGAGGCGCGAGAGGCCGAGGGGGTTGGCGTTCTGCAGTTCAGCGGGCAGGGCGGCGTCCGGATAGTTCTGGAAGCAGACGAGGCGCGTGAAGCGGTAGATGGCGTTGGAGCCCACGGAGGTCGTGCGTCCGTCGGACAGCGAAGGGTAAGGCCCGCCATGCACGATGGCGTGCGAGACTTCGACGCCCGTGGGGAAGCCATTGACGACCACACGGCCGGCGACGGCCTCAAGTCGGGCGATGAGCGCGGCGTGCTGCGCGAGCTCGGCGTCGGTGCCGTGCACCGTTGCGGTCAGGTTGCCGTGCAGGGCGCCGAGGACTGCGTCGACTTCGCCCTGGTCAGCGCACCAGATCACGAGCGAACTCGGGCCGAAGATTTCTTCCTGCAGCGAGCCATCGGCGATGAAGGTCTTGGCGTCGGTGGCGAAGAGCGTGGCGATAGCGCGATTAGGCTGTCCGCTGGACTTGCCTTGGGCGACGACCTTAACGCCGGCCTGGGCGCTACGCGTGGTCAGGCCCTTCTGGTAGGCCTGATGGATGCCGGCGGTGAGCATCACGCCATCGGCGCAATCGGTAAAGAGGGCGGACAGTTTGTTGATGAACGATTCAGCGGCAACGGTACGGGTCAGGACGATCAAGCCGGGTTGGGTGCAGAACTGGCCGACGCCGAGCGTGCAGGAGCCGAGTAGGCCGGTGGCGATGGCTTCACCGCGGGAGGCGAGGGCGCCTTCAAGTAGCACGACGGGATTGACGCTGCTCATCTCGGCGTAGACCGGAATCGGCGTCGAACGGGCGGCGGCGGTGTCCATGAGCGCGCGACCGCCGACCCGGGAGCCGGTGAAACCAATGGCACGCAGGGCGGGGTGTTTGGCGACCTGCTGGCCGATGACGCGTCCTTCGCCCATGAGGAGCGAGAAGGTGCCTTCGGGCAAGTGGTTCGCTTTGACGGATTCGACTATGAGGCCACCCATTATCTCGGCGGTACCGATGTGCGCGTGGTGGGCCATCACGATAACTGGGCAACCGGCGGCGAAGGCCGACGCGGTGTCGCCACCGGCGACGGAGTAGGCGAAGGGGAAGTTACTCGCGCAGAAGACAGCGACGGGTCCGATCGGACGGAGCAGGGAGCGGTGGTCGGGCTTGGGCAGCGGCTTGCGATCCGGATTCGCGGTTTCGATGCGCGCATCGATCCAATCGCCTTTCTCAACGAGGTCGGCGAAGAGGCGCAACTGGCCCATCGTGCGACCGATTTCACCTTGGCAGCGGGCTTCGGGCAGGCCGGTTTCTTGGGTGGCGCGGGCGACGAGAGAAGGAGTCGCAACTTCGATGCGGGTGGCGATGTCGCGGAGGAAGGCGGCCTTCTGCTTTCCCGAAAGCGCAGCGAGGGCAGGAGTGGCCTGGGCGGCCAGGGTGCAGGCCTGGTCGGCCTCGGCGGCCGTGGCCGGGAAGAAGTCCGGCTCGAGGGCGGTAGCCGTGGCAGGGTTGATCGCTCGGTAGGGGGCGGCGGTGGACTGGCCGCGCGCGAAACCGATGAAAGGGTGGCCGAGGAGGGACGACATGGAGAGAGGGGTTAGGGTTAGGGGAGCACGGCTCCGGAGGCAAACAAGATAGGGCTGAAGCGAGGGTTGCGGGCAGGGAACCTGCCGCTTAAGAACGGGTCACCCCAACATGCGCTTTCCCTTCTTATGTGGCTGGCTGATGTGCCTGACACTGTTCGCGGCCGACCGACCGAACATCATCGTCATCTTGGCTGATGACCAAGGCTTCGGTGACCTCGGGGCCAATAACCCGCAGAGCAAGATCGCTACTCCTAATCTGGACGCCTTGGCCAAGGGAGGCCTGCGCTTTACGGACGGTCATACGTCGTCGGGGGTCTGCACGCCGACCCGCTACAGCCTGCTGACTGGCCGTTATCATTGGCGCACGCGTCTCCAGTCTGGCGTCCTCGGTGGTTTCTCGCCTCCGCTCATCGCCAAGGACAGGCTCACGATCGCGGGTATGCTTAAGCAGCAGGGCTACGCGACGGGTTGTTTCGGAAAATGGCATCTAGGGATGAGCTTCCCGATCGCCGGTGGCGGCTATGCCGATGACGGCGGCGATTTTTCGAAGAACCCCAAGGACGTCACGAAGATCGACTTCGCCGGCGACATCCTTGGCGGGCCGGTCGACCATGGCTTCGACACCTTCTACGGTATCAGCGCGTCGCTCGACATGCCACCGTTCGTCTGGATCAAGGACCGCCGGATGACCGAGATCCCGAGCGCGACCAAGACCTGGCTGCGGACTGGGCCGGCCGGCCCGAAGTTCGAGGCTATCGATGTGCTGCCTTCCGTAATCGACCACTCCATCGCCTTCATCGAAGCCCAGAAGAAGGCCGACTCAGCCAAGCCGTTCTTCATCTATATCCCCCTGAACGCCCCGCATACTCCGATTGTCCCCACCAAGGAGTTTCAGGGCACCAGCGGCATCAGCCCTTACGCTGACTTCGTGAAGCAGGTCGACCATGACGTCGGCCGCCTAATGGCATCGCTGGAAAAACAGGGGCTGGCCGAGAACACCCTGGTGATCTTCACGGCGGACAACGGCTGCTCGCCGGCGGCTAATATCACCGAACTCCAGAAGGCCAGCCATGAGCCGAGTTACATTTATCGCGGCCACAAGGCCGACCTTTATGAAGGCGGTCACCGCGTTCCGTTCCTTGTCCGCTGGCCCGCCAAGGTGAAGCCAGGCGTCTCGCCAGCCCTCGTCGGCCAAATCGATTTCCTCGCTACTTTCGCCGAGATCACCGGCGCGAGCGTCCCCGCTGCGATGGCCGAAGATAGCGTGAGTTTCCTGCCGGTCCTACGGGGTGATAAGCCTGAGGTCCGTCAGGGTATCGTGAGCCAGTCGATCAACGGCAGCTTTGCAATCCGCGACGGCCAGTGGAAGCTCTGCCTTAGCGCCGGTTCCGGCGGTTGGAGTTCGCCTAAGCCCGGAGCGGAAGAAACCGGCCTGCCGTCTGTACAGTTATACGACCTTTCCAAGGACCCCGGTGAACGGAAGAATCTTCAGGCCGAATTCCCCGAGCGCGTGGCCGCCATGAAGGCCGAGCTCGAGAAGACCATCGCCCGCGGTCGCAGTACGCCTGGTGCCGACCTCGCCAACGATGTCGCCGTGCAGCTCATCAAGAAAAGTCCTGCCGGTAAGGCCAAGGCCAAGAAGAAATGAGGCTCTGGCATGCCGTCGGTCTGCTGGTCGCCACGACGCTTTCCGCTGCGCCCAAGGTTCCGGAAGGGGTTGAGGTCGTACGCGACCTTGAGTACGCACAGGCCAAGGGCGTCAGCCTGAAACTGGATCTCTATCGACCGACGTCGAAGCCCTCCGCGCCGAT
>JBIILC010000171.1:0-2579 GCA_044232865.1 Opitutales bacterium
ATGACGCCACCCGAGGGGTGCATGACCTTGTTGGCCAATTCTCCGTCGTTGGTCAGAATGAGTAGGCCTTCCGAATCCTTGTCGAGGCGACCGACGCAGAAAAGGCGCAGCTTGCCGTATTCGGGAGGGACCATGTCGAAGACGGTCTGGCCGCCATGCGAGTCGTCGTTGGTACAGAGGTAACCACGGGGCTTATTCATCATCAACACCACCGTGCGGCCCAGCGGCTTGATGTGCTGCCCCTCGCAGATGACCGTGTCTACGGCCGGGTCAACCGGCTGGCCGGTCACGGCCAGTTTCCCGTTGATCATCACGGACCCCGAGGCGACCAGACGCTCCGCCTCACGACGGGAGCAGACCCCCGCCTGAGCGAGGAACTTGTGAATACGCATGGGTCCTTCGGAAGGCACGCCACTGGATTGAGGCATTTATCCCCACAGGGCGAGACAATCAATCGGCCGCCAGAATGAAGGACTTTTCTCGCCCTCGGCGGCCTGACCGTCTTAGTCATCCCCTATGCGCCTCATCGACGGAAACGCCATCGCCCAACAGGTCCTCGCCGAAGTCAAGGAACGCGTGGCTAAGCTCGCCCCGGTCGTACCCCACGTGGCCTTCGTCCGCGTCGGCGACGATCCCGCCTCAGTTTCCTACGTAACCAAGAAGCAGAAGACCGCCGCTGAGGTTGGCATGAAGGCCTCGCTCCAACTCTTCCCCGAGACGGTCACCAAGGCCGAGCTCTTCGCCCATCTCGACGCCCTGAACGCCGACGCCTCGGTGCACGGCATCCTGATTCAGGCCCCGTTGCCTAAGCACCTCCCTGAGACCGAAGTCTTCAACCGCGTCTCACCCGACAAGGATGTCGACGGCTTCGGCACGCAAAGTATCGGTCGCCTCGTACAGGAAGTCCCCGGCGCCTTCGCCGCCTGCACACCCGCCGGTGTCGTCGAACTCCTGCGCCGCTCCGGCGTCGAGACCGCCGGCAAACACGCCGTCGTCGTCGGCCGCTCGCTCATCGTCGGCAAGCCCGCCGCCGCCCTACTCCTCGCCAAAGGTTGCGACTGCACCGTCACTATCGCGCATTCCCGGACCAAGGACCTGCCCGCCATCGTCCGCCTGGCCGACATCGTCGTCGCCGCGATCGGCAAGCCTCGCTTCATCACCGCCGACATGGTCAAGCCCGGCGCGATCGTCATCGACGTGGGTATCAATCGCGTCCCCGACGCCACCAAGAAGACCGGCTACCGGATCGTCGGCGACGTCGACTTCGACGCCGTGTCCCCTCTCTGCGAAGCCATCACGCCCGTCCCCGGCGGCGTAGGTCCGATGACTGTCGCGATGCTCATGAAGAACACGCTCGATGCCTGCGAGCGCGCCCAAGCCCGTGGCTAACCCTCCCCCCATCCCGCCTCCACCCGCGGGATTCTGGTGGCGTAGCTTGGCCTGCCTAGCGGACATTCTTCCCCTGATGTTTCTCGGCTGGGCCCTCGCGGGAATCCTCGCTGGTCCCGACGAACTCGCCGCCCGCCAGAAGGCCGACGCGTGGACACAGCGTTACACTGAGCAATACGTCAAGGCGATCACCTCGGGCAACCCGCGCGACTTCGATGGCTTGAAGGCGATGACCAGCAAATTTGTCGATGAAAAGAGCCCGGACGCCGAAGCCTTCCTCACCTGGTATTCATTTCAGGGCAACGTGAGCTTCGTCACGATGCTACTTGCGCTGGCCCTACAGGAATGGCTCCTCGCCGGACGGACGATCGGAAAACGCATCTTCAACCTCCGCACGATCAGCCTCCCCGACGCCGAAGCGCCCGGTTTCCTACCCTCGCTCCTGCGGTCCGCTTGGAAGGCCGCGTTCTTCACCCTGCCCAATCCTCTTTTCATGCTGCTGGGCATCGTGAATTTCCACGTGCCGCTCTTCCGCCGAGACAAGCGCGCGTGGCACGACCTCTGGACCCGCACGCAGGTGGTCGATAACAAGCTCGACTGAGCCCGCCATGCGCCTCGCCCTGCTCCTTCTGGTCTCGGCAATGTCGCTCGGCGCCGCGGACCTCGCGCTTCCGCCGCTGGCTTCCGGCGAGCCGCAGCCCGGCAAGCGCGCCACCGTGATCGCGCCGGAATATGCCGGCAGCAAGGTGCGCCACCTCATCGCGTTGCCTGACGACTGGACGCCGGATTGGAAGGCGCGCGGCAAAAGCTGGCCGGTCATCGCCGAATACACCGGCAATTACTTCCCCACCTCCGGCTCGACGGGAGAAGTCGAAGGCGCCGGCCTTGGTTACGGCGTCTCGCGAGGCAAGGCCATCTGGGTCGTGCTGCCTTACGTCGCCAAAGACCATCAGAAGAACGAGATCACCTGGTGGGGCGACATCGCGGCCACCGTTGGGTACGCGAAGACGAACATCCCCCGGATCTGTGCCGAATTCGGTGGCGACCCGAAGAAAGTCGTCCTCTGCGGATTTTCCCGAGGCGCCATTGGGGTCTCCTTCCTCGGGCTGCATAACGACGACGTCGCCAAGCTCTGGTGCGGGCTCTGGGCCCACGACCACTTCGACGGCATGCTCGAATGGAAGGGGCAT
>JBIILC010000048.1:0-9636 GCA_044232865.1 Opitutales bacterium
ACGCCCGTCACGCCGCGCGGCGAAATCGATCTCGTCGCTTTTAAGGGCCTGCTTTCGGCCCGCACCAAGCTCGTCGCCTTTGCGCACGTCTCGAACGCCTTAGGGACCGTCAACCCCGCCGTTGAGATGACGCGCCTCGCCAAAGCCGTCGGCGCCGTGGTGCTGATTGATGGGTGCCAGTCCGCCGCGCATTTCAAAGTCGACGTCCCGGCGCTCGGTTGCGACTTCTACGTCTTCTCTGGGCACAAGACCTTTGGCCCGACTGGTATCGGCGTGCTCTGGGGTCGCCCGGAGCTACTTGACGCCATACCGCCCTACCAGTTCGGCGGGGACATGATCCGTAAGGTCGACTTCGCCGGCACCACTTTCCGCGAGGCTCCGGAGCGTTTCGAAGCCGGTACGCCCGATATCTCTGGCGCCATCGGACTCGGCGTCGCGTTGGAATACTTCATGCCCATCCAGGCCGCCGCACATGCGCATGAGCAAGCGTTGCTCGCCGCGGCGACCGAGCGCCTCAAGGCCATCAAGGGCCTCACTATCGTGGGTGAAGCGCCCGAGAAGGTCGCCGTCATCTCTTTCAATATCGAAGGCGGCCATCCGCACGACATCGGCACGTTGCTGGATGCGGACGGTATCGCTATCCGCACTGGCCACCATTGCTGCATGCCGCTCATGAAGCATTACGGTCTCAGTGGCACCGCCCGTGCCTCGTTTGCGTTCTACAACACGCTCGAGGAAGTCGACCGCCTGGCCGTCTCGCTTGAGAAGGCGCGGAAGATGATGGCCTAAGCCTTGGCGGCCGTTTCGGCGCTAGCCATTGAACGGCGCAGGATATCCAGGATACCTTGGACTTCCCAGTTTCGGGCGGACCCAGACAGCCCGATCAGGGACCTGGCCTCATGGATATCATCGGGGTGGTGGCCAGGCGGCCAGTCGAGCCAGCTGCGATCAAGGGCGTGCCGCGGGTCCTGTAGCAGGGGGAGGAGCGCATTCACGCAGAGCGTGTCGGCGCGTCCGTCAGAAAGCAGGCAGGCGAAGACCTCGTCGATCAGCCGGCGGCGGGCGGACACCAGCGGCGAGGAGGGCAGGGCGAGGGCCCAGTCGCGGAGGTGTGCGCGCCAGTTGGGCCGCCGGCGATAGAGCTCGAGGTATTGGCCGAGCCGACGGTGGGGGTGGCCCGCGGGGCGCAGTCCGCGGAGGCGCCAGCGCCCGCACTTCTCCATGTAGAGTGCGTCGAGTCCGAGGATAAGCATCTGTTCTGGCGAGTGGCTGCGGGCGAGTTCCGACATCGGGGCGCGGTTGCCGCCTAGGCCCAGTGATTCCACGAAGAGCTCATGGCAGGCCGCATCCCAGCCGACCTCCTTGATGCGGGCGCGGGCGTGCTTGGTCTTATTGCGGAAACGTTCGAGCGCGCGGCGTTTAAGGCCCAGCGCAAGATTCGGTTCGGCCGCGAGTACACGCTTCGCGACTTCGCCCGAGCGGCCGCGCAGTTCGAGGAGGGCGTCTTCTTCCGCCAGGTCTTCGAGGTCGCGCGGTAGGTAGGGCAGCAGCACCACCGTTTCGGGGTGATGGCCAGCGAGCGTTGAGACATCCTTTGTGCCCGGGAGGAGGACCGCGTGGAGGATGACTCCGCCGAAGTTCGCATCACGGTCGTGGCCGTGCGCGTGCCAGTCGGCGCAGCGGAGGTGGATTTCAACATCGCCGCGGAGGCGCTTTCCGTCGACTAGGATTTCGGCGCCCAGGAAGTCGGGGCCCGCGCCGCGGTTCCAATCGCCTGGATGGATGATCTCAATCTTCGCGCCGGAAGTGGCGGCCATCGGACCGCGGACTTCGCCTGAGGCCCAGAGACGTTGGATGGCGCGTTCGCCGATGGCGAAGGGGCCGTAAGGGCCGTCGATTTCCTCGACGCGGGCGCAGGTACTCATGCGCGCATCAAGGGCGAATCCGTCCCGCGAGGGAAATCAGGAGAAAGCCCAAGGGTAAGGCACCGAATCCGCTTGAGGGAAGACCCCAGCCGCCGTTGAATCCCTCTTACGGAGAGGTGGCAGAGTGGTCGATTGCAGCTGACTTGAAATCAGCCGAGCCGCAAGGCTCCGGGGGTTCGAATCCCTCCCTCTCCGCCAATTTCGAACAGCTTTGCGCGCTCGGATGCTGAATTGGAAAGAATAAACACTACTTGCATAGGACTTTTTAAGCCCCATGTTCAATATCATGTTAAAAGATTTTAGCATTCTATTTTTCTACATTGTAACGGCTGTGTCCTGCATTGCGCAGGATCCGTTTGGGCGTCACGAGCAGACTGTCCCTCGCGAGCAGCAGGTCATTGATATCTCGAATGGCTCGTACAAACAAAACGAAGAACAATTAGCTGCTTTCATGTCCATGTACCATGGGTTCATCGAGAAAAATTCCATAGATGATGAAGGACGGTTCGTCCCGGGTGGAAGCACTCCAAATAATTCTGTGACACATTCGTACTTCATGGATTATGTCAGTAAAAACAGAATGCAGGAGCTGCGCACTGTGGCTCGTCGTTGTAAGAAGTGTCTTGGAAATGCGAAGATCTGGGTGAAGACAGATCCGGAAAACCCTCTCTCGCTGAGCAAGGCTGAAGTGGATTGCCCCGAATGTCCTTCGGGTGGCCGCATCTCAACTGAAGTTACTTTCACCCTCGTTTGTTCATCAAAAGCAGTACCCCCTCTTCCCGAAAAACCACGCGTCGTTCGCCAGCGATTACTTGTTGGAAAGGCTGACGCTGGAGATTCTTTTAGCCAGGTCGAGTATGGGACACAGCTGGAGAATGGCACCGAAACTATCGACCAGAACGTCGATCTTGCCCGGGATTACTTCGTCAAGGCTGCAATTCAAGGAAACGGCCACGGTCTAGATGGAGCGGTCAGAACCGTTGAGGCTGCCGGCGTGGTTATGCCCAAGAAGGGGAACCTACTTTTCATGCTGAAGTTGGTTCAGGCTAAGTTAGTGCAAGAAGTTTCCGGTCGAGCCTCTTACTATGTTAATGCAAACGAGTTAGGCGTGAGCATTCCGTCTGAAATGTCGTACATTGACGTTAAGACTGCGGAAATCCTAGCGCGAACGTTTCGTTCCTATTTCCTATCTAAAGATCTCGAGCCACGGCACTTTTCGTTTGAGGGCTCTTTAGCTCTTTTTATGCCGATGAAAAAGCAGATGGAGAAGGCGCCGATAGTTGCAGCAAGGGCAAAGGTTGAATATGTACTTATCTCCCACGCTTTATCCGCACCAATTGAGGTTCTAGACTCGGATCGACTGTCCTTGATAAAAGAAGCTGCAGTCTCACTTGATTCTACGGCTTTTGGTATTCTGGGTGATATCAGTTCGGCCGGTACGAACGGACCGAAGAACTACCAGGCGGCCTCCATTTTTTACAAGATATCCCAGCGCCTATCTAAGGATAAGTTGGTCGAATCAAGACTGGATGCGCTACAGTTTAGGTATGACAAAAAGACAACCGAAGAGATGGTCGAGGAGTTCGAAAAAACCAAGGTTGCAGGACGGGCCAACGTGAATTTCATTGAAGCAATGCTCAAAATTAACGCCCAAAATAATGACCTTAAAAAATAAGCTTCTGATAGTAGTCGGCGGGCTGTTTCTGGCGGCGGTCGTTGTGGGTGTCGGTATTTTTCTCTATAACAGTATATTTTCGGAAGAAGTTAAGGGCCGGATAATGGTCGTGCAACGGGATGCAGAGGTTAAGCGTCTTGCTCTCGTCAAGGTTTTCGCGGTTACTGCTAAAGATGCTGATAATTGGCGCTCATTAATAATCAATAAATACCGAAGCATTCTTGATAAGCAGACCGAGTATGTGGCCATCAGTTCTCAGGAAAGGCGCACCATCGTAAGCGAAAATGATTCTTTCATCGCCCGACTCGAGAAACTGCTTTCTTCAGCCTATGAGTGTCGTGACTCGGCTCGTGAGTTTTGGATCGTTGATCCTAATCAGCCCCAGAAGAAACGGCGCTTCTTCGAAATTATGGTCATGCCGGGTTTTCCTTCGGCAAAGCAAATCGAGCAAGAGGCTTTGTCGTCTAGATGGGACAAGTGCTATGAGGCTTTGAGGAACTCCGTTGTTCCTGAGCTCGAACTCGCCCACGCCCGTGCAGTCAGCCGAAAGGAGTCTGAATTGAAGAGACATGACGCTGAAGTCTACGAGAAGCTCTCAGAATTCAAATCAGAACGCGAACGCTGCCTGAGCTATGAGTCGCTCACCGACATACCCGACTCAGTCAAAAAAGTATATGCTGGCATTTCAGATGATAACGGCGATTTTTCCATTCGGCTACCCGTAGGAGATTATTACTTGGTAGCGCGTAGTCAGCGCCGAGTTTTTGATTCTAACGAGTATTACTATTGGGTTCGCCCGGTATCCGTACCCTCTGACGAGTCAAAACGTTGTTTGATGGGTAATAACAACATGCTCGGCGCCGGAGATAAGAATCTTTGGACCGACCTCGAAGATCTGACCAAAAGTCAGTCCGAGAAGAAATGATTCATTAAGCATTCCTTCGCTGTCTTTTTGGTCTTTCCCCTTTCGGCCAAGTACCTGAGGCCAGGAGCGAGGCACTTCTTCTTGTCTGCCTTCCCGTCGTCAAACTTACAGATAACGAGCTTATCCTCGGGTGGCGGCGTGGGTTGTTGCGGCGAGGAGGCAGAGGAGGGCGAGGGGGCGCATAGGGAGGGTTGCTTCAGGGGCTGTGGCGACTATGTTGACCCGCATGTCCGCAGGCGTCCCTTTGCCCACAAGTCCCCAGCCGGCGACCTCCATGGTGCGGATGTTGGTGGGCGAGGCTAAGGTCGTGGGGGCGTTGCCTGAAGGGCCGGTGCTGCTCTGCGGTAATCATGTCAGCTACCGCGACGTCTTCCTGTTCGGGATGGTGCGTGCTTCGGCGCGTCTGCTCGTGCACCCCTTGGTGTTCACGTTTCCGTTCCTGAAGAAGTATGCGCTCCGCTGGGGCTTCGTCCAGGTATCGATCGACGACGCGGTCGCGCTGCTCAAGCAGGGGCAGACCGTGGCGATCTGCCCGACGGGACTGGTCGAGGCGCTCGGCGAGGCGGAGTTGCCATTCAAGACCGGAGCGGTGCGCATCGCGCAGCAGGCTGGGGTGCCGATGGTCCCGGTCTATTTCCACTATGGCAACTACCCTGGTCGCTGGGTGACGCCGTTCTCGATCACGGTGCAGAACATCTTTCTCTTCTGCCTCTGGCCGTTCTATCGCCGAGGCGTCACGATCGTCGTCGGTGCGCCCATGGATTCCGTCGGCGATGTGAGGGAGAGGACCCGGGAACTGAAGGCGGCGGTTGATGCGCTGAAGCCGGAGATGCGAGTATAGAGTATCGAGTATGGAGTATAGGACGGGAGAGAGGCGCCATGGTGATAGCTAGGACAGCACGTGGTGCTGTCCCTACCTCGAGTCCAGTGAAACCCTATGTCGTGACGCGGTCCCGACCCTACCTGGGGTCATCTATCTTGCTGGCGCGAGCTGCACGTGGTTCACTGGCTCCATCGCGGCAAAGATTGGGCGGCCGTTGGCGCTGAGGATCGAAACTACTTCATCGCCCTGGGGGAGCAGGTGCCAGAGTTCGGTGCTCAGGATGAAGGTCTTGCCCGACTGCAGCTTCACGCAGAGCAGGCGGGAATAAGGGGCGACAGTGGACGGGCGTTCGGCGCGAGGACGAAGGATTCGGAAAGGCATGGGGAAATCCTCTTGTCCGCCGGGTCTCCGTCAAAGGACAACCTCTGGGGTATTCTTCTAGGGCGTTTCCTTCTTGGGCTGACTCTCGGCCGCCTTCTTGACGCGGGCCGCCTCCTGCTCGCGACGCAGTTTGCTGGCTCGATAATTTTCTTCCGAGGTCTTCTGGAAACGCTCGTTGATTTCCTTGGAGCGCTTCTAGGCTTCAGCGACTCGCTCCTGTTCGGCGATCAGCGCGAGGCGGGCGATGTAGGCCAGCAAGACGACCGCCACCACGGCAAGCATGACGAACATCCCTTTGATGAGCGGCTTGAGCGGGTTAGGCGCCATGGGGGAGTCATAAAGGGGAGGGGTTGGGGTATCGAGGATAGAGTAAGGAGACCTCAGAGAGGACTGAATAGAGGACTGTGTTGAGGGCTGAATAGAGGGCTGAATTGATGGAAGGGTAAAAGGGTTGGAGTGGGTAGGGTTGAGCGCCCTCGCTCAACCGCGGCTGACCAAGGGTGGTCAGCCCTACCTCTTATTCCGCCCGGATAATGACCTATTCCGCTCAATAGATGCGAAAGGGTTGAAGAGTGGCGGGCGGTTTGGAACATCAGTGTCCCTTTCAAAGTCTTCTTCCTTCACCCCATGAAAAACCACCCCATCGCCGCCGTCTTGTTTGCGCTGCTGTCCGTCATCGGACTGTCCGCGCAGAGCAAGCCAGCGGTCGCTAAGATCATCCTGCCACCGGAACCGGTCGCGCAGGCCGTCACCAAGAAAGTCAACATCCTCGATCTTTTCCGCGAAGGAAAGGCCGAGATGCACATCAACCCCAAGGCTGACATCGTCGACGACCCAAAGAACGTCTTCAAGTTTGAGCCCGACGGGATGTTCCACGTCAGTGGCAATGGCTACGGCGGCATCACCACCAACGACAGTTTTAAGGACTACCACCTCGTCATTGAGTTCAAGTGGGGCGACAAGACCTGGGGCAAGCGCGCCAAGGCTACGCGCGACAACGGCATCCTCGTCCATTGCTACGGCCCGCAAGGCGCCGTGGGTGGCAGCTGGATGGCTAGCATCGAAGCCCAGATCATCGAAGGCGGCGTGGGCGATATCCTCGTCCTCGCGCCCAAACTTGCGGACGGCACCGTGCTCGAAGCCTCGCTCAGCGCTGAAGTCGGACTTGATCGCGACAAGGAGAAGGTCTGGACCCCGGGCGCTCCTCGCCAGACCATGAAGGGCGGCCGCCTCAACTGGCAGAAACGCGACGTCGATTGGAAAGACACCATCGGCTTCCGCGGTAAGGACGACGTCGAGTCGCCGATGGGCCAGTGGACCCGTTTCGAGGTGATCGCCAAGGGCGACACGCTCCAGTACTTCGTCAATGGCGTGAAGGTGAACGAAGCCTTTGAGTGCAAGCCCAGCCAGGGCCGCATCCTCCTGCAGGTTGAAGCTGCCGAGATGTTCGTTCGTCGCTACGAGCTCTACCCACTCGGCGAGTTCAAGGAGAAGTGGGGTGCCGCCAAGCCGGCCGCTCGTGGTGACGGCGAGGAGTTTCCGTCCTACGCCTATCGCCCCCAGTTCCTCGAATTGACAAAGGATCAGCTCCCGCAGGGCGGGCTGAAGCATAAGCTCCCAGTGGGTTTTGAAATGGTCGTCGCCGCCACCTCTCCAATGGTAGCCAATCCCACTATGGGATGCGTCGATGACCGTGGCCGCCTCTTCGTAGGCGACTCCGCTGGCGTAAATTGGAGCCCGAAGAAGTTCGAAGCCATCCTCCCGAACCGCGTCCTCATGCTCGAGGACCGGGACGGCGACGGCGTCTTTGAACGCAGCACGGTCTTCGCGGATAAGCTCGCCGTGCCCAAGGGCGGCTGCTGGGCCGACGGCAGTCTCTTCGTCGCCTCGCCCCCCGGCATCTGGAAGTTCACCGACGCGGACGACGACGGCGTCGCCGAGAAGCGCGAGCTCGTTGTGGACGGCTTCGCCTGGACGGCCAACGGCGCCGACTGTCACGGCCCCCGCTTGCACCCCGACGGACGGCTCTATTGGACACATGGCCGCAAGGGCCACACCGTGAAGCAGAAGGACGGTACGCTCGTGCACGCCGGCCTCAACAGTGGCGTCTGGTCGATGAAGACCGACGGTAGCGACATCCGCTGGCATGCCCTAGGCTGCGCCGATAATCCGGCCAGCATCGACTTTACCCCGACCGGCGAGGTCGTGGGCACCGTCGACCTCTATTTTGGCAGCCCGCGCGTCGATACCCTCATGCAGTGGCAGCTCGGCGGCGTCTATGAGCGCCCCGACTTCCTGCGCATCATCGCCGACCTCCCGCGCACCCACGAGCGTATGCCGATCCTCAAGGAACTCGGCCACGTCGTCCCCAGCGGCTGTGCCTTCTGGAAGAGCGGTGACCAGATCGCGCCCGCCGACCACCCGCTTTCATCCGGGAAGGATAACCTCCACCTCCTCGTCTCCTATTACAATTCCCAGAAGATCGTCCGCTTCGAACTCAAGCCCGAGGGTTCCACTTATCAGGCGACTGAGCACGATTTCTTCACCCTCGATCGCAAAGGCGCACACCTCTCCGACGTCATTGAGGCCCCGGACGGCTCGTTGCTGATCGTCGACACCGGCACCTGGTATTCCCATTGCCCCTCGAGCCTGCAGGGCGTGGCCAATGTCCCCGGCGCAATCTACCGCGTTCGTCGCACTGCGGAAGGGAAGGCCGCCCATGAGGCCGTCGCTAAGGCGCACCGTCCCTTCGCACCCGCACCGGTGAAGTCTGACGCCGAACTTCTCGCCCAACTTTCGTCCGCCGACCAGGCCGTGGTCCGTCGCGGCCTCGAAGGCCTGACCTTCCGTGAGGCCAAGTCGCCGGCCATCACCGCGGCCATCCGCGGTCTCCTGGCACGTGAGGCTGACCTCGTGCTCGAGCACGCCATCCTCACCGCGGGCATGCGTCTCGCCGGTTTCACCGCCGCCGATCTCACCACGGTCAAGGGCCCGGTCGCCCAGGCTCGTCTGCTCCGCATCGTCTCGCAGACCCGCACCAAGGAATCTGACTACGGCGACGTCCTTAAGTTCGCGCTCAGCCAGGCGGATTCCGCTGACGCCGCGCTCGCCAAGAATGCTTACCTCGCCCTGATCAAGGCGCCCAACGCCGATGCGATTCTTGCGCCGGTCTTCAGTCAGTGGCTCGCTCAGCCTGCGCCCTCTGCGACGCAAGTCGCTGCCATGGGTAAATTCGCCACCGCGCTTGCCGGTCAGCCCGGCGTCGCCAAGGGCATCGCCCAGATGCTCGGGCACGAGAAGACCCTCGTCCGTCAGGCCGCTCTGCGCGCCATCGCCGCCCAGGCTGGCAAGGTCGACGCTAAGGATTGGCTCACGGCGCTGGAATCCCAACTCGCCAAGGGCGCTTCCCCGCTCCTGCTTGACGCCCTTGCCCACGTGAAGGACCAGCGCTTCGACGCCGCACTCAACGCCATCGCCGCCGACTCCGCCAAGCCGTCGTCGCTCCGCCTTAAGGCGCTCCTCGCGCTCTCGAGCGGCGGCGAAGACCTCAGCGATGCGGCCTTCAAACTACTTACCGACCTCTTCGTCGATCCGGCGAATCCCGGTCTGCGCATGGACGCCGCCGCGCGCCTAGCCAACACGAAGCTGACCCCGGCGCAGTGGGATGCCTATCTCGCGTTGCTGCCGAACGCCGGCCCACTCGAGCAGAGCGAACTCCTCGTCGCACTGGCGGTATCGCAGAACTACAAACGCATCTCCAAGGACACCGGTCGCAAGATTGCCGTCGCCTTCAGTAAGTCCTCGATGCTCGGCACGTTCCGTCAGGATCTTGTGCGCAAGGCTTTCGGCTTCCTGCCGCGCGAAATCTATGAAGTCCTCGAGCCGTCGTTTGACGCCGCCCTCGCGG
>JBIILC010000172.1:0-2553 GCA_044232865.1 Opitutales bacterium
AAGAAGAAGGACATCCAGATCTGCCAGACGGGTCAGCCTCTGCCCCGCATCATCGAGCTCTTCCCGAACGCCGAAGGCGAACACGTCTGGTATGAGACCACCAAGGTCCCGCTCTTCGACGAAGCCGGCCGCGCCTGCGGGGTCTGCGGCACGGTCCGCAGCTACGAGGGCACCAAAGCCCTCCTCGAGCCATTCCTGCAGGTCGAAGCCGCTGCGGAGTTCATCAAGGACAACCTCACGACCTCCCTTAATATAGCCAAGCTGGCGAAGCTCACGGGGATGTCGGTCCGTCAGTTTGAGCGTAAATTCCATAAGGCCTACCAGGTCAGCCCCCGTGGCTACCTGGTCCGCATGCGGGTGGCCGCGGCCACCGACCTCCTCCGCACCACGGACCTCCGGCCCTCCGAAATCGCCCACCAGACGGGGTTCTACGACGCTAGTGATTTCTCCCGCCAGTTCCGCCGGGCGATGAAGGTCAGCCCGACCGAATTCCGTCACCACTTAAAGGCCTGACCAAGGGGCCCGCCCGGGAGGGGTCTTCCCCCTACTTGCCTACTCGACAGAGGGAGGGTTATTGGTTTTATTCACACCCGTACCCCCTCCCTAAACATACTATGAGCACAGAAACTACGGTTCCTAATGCGAAGCGCCTCCTCTGGGCTGGCTTCATGGCTATCCTCGCGGCCGGCGTCGGCTTCGCCCTCCGCGGCGGCATCTTCGGCGCTTGGGCGTCCGAATACGGCTTCAACGCCTCCCAGCTCGGTGCCATCGGTGGCGCCGGCTTCTCGGGCTTCTGCTTCGGTATCATCATCGGCGGCGTGATCGTCGACAAGATCGGCTACGGCAAGCTCGTCGCCCTCGCCCTCGTCGGCCACATCGTCTCGGCCTTCGTCACCTTCGGCGCCTCCACCCCGCAGAACGCGTATGACTTCCTCTACTGGGGCATGTTCATCTTCGCCTTCGCGAACGGCACCCTCGAAGCCGTGGCCAACCCGCTCGTCGCCACGATCTTCCCCAAGCAGCGCACGCACTACCTCAACATCCTGCACGCCTCTTGGCCCCTCGGCATGGTCGTCGGCGCCGTCGCCTCCTACCTCCTCGGTTCCGTCATGGGCCTCGGCTGGAAGGCTCAGCTCTCGTTCTACCTCGTCCCGACCATCGCCTACGCGATCATGTTCATGGGCCAGTCCTTCCCGAAGTCGGAAGCCGCCGAGAAGGGCGCCTCCTTCTCCGAGATGTTCAAGGACGTCGGTATCCTGGGCTCGCTCGTCGCCTGCTACCTGCTCTCGATCTTCCTCGGTAACGTGCTCGGCCCGGTCTTCAACATCGACAACCTCGGCCTCTACCTCGCTGGCGTGCTCCTGATCGCCGTCGGCGTCATCACCCGCTTCTCGATCGGCTCCCTCCTCCTCTTCGTGCTCTTCATCACCCACGCCCTCGTCGGCGCGGTCGAGCTCGGCACCGACGGCTGGATCGAAGCCATCACGGGTAACCTCTTCACCCCGGAACAGGGTAAGATCCTCTTCATCCTGACCTCGGCCATCATGTTCGGCCTGCGCTTCTGCGCGCACTTCATCGAGACCAAGCTCGGCCTCTCCCCGATCGGCATCTTGCTGGTCTCGGCGCTCCTCGCCTTCGGTGGCCTCCAGCTCGCCTCCGGCATGCAGAGCTTCGGTGTCGCCTGTATCGCCCTCGGCATCTACGCCCTCGGCAAGACGTTCTTCTGGCCCACGATGCTCGCCGTCGTCGGCGACCGCTTCCCGCGCTCTGGCGCCGTCGCGATGTCCATCATGGGTGGTATCGGCATGCTCTCCGCCGGCCTGATCGGTGGCCCCGGTCTCGGTTACGCCAAGGACCGCTTCACGAGCGAATCCCTCAACGCCACCGCCCCAGCGGTTTATGCCGCCAACAAGTCGGCCACGGAGTCCAAGTTCCTCTTCCTCGCCCCGGTGACCGCGGTCGCGGGTGATAAGCTCGAAGCCGCCAAGAAGGCCGGCGACAAGGGTACGGCTGACCAGAAGGCCATCGTCGCCGCCAACCAGGCCGGTGACCGCGCCACGCTGAAGGCGGATTCTTACATCCCGTTCGCGATGGCCCTCATCTTCCTGGGGCTGTTCTTCTACTTCAAGAGCATCGGCGGCTACCGCGCCCTGAAGATCGAAGAGCAGGTCTAAGCGACCCGCCCTTCCCCATCGAAGGCCGCCCACCCGGGCGGCCTTCTTGTTTGGTAGATTTACGAACAGGGCCCGTCGGTTTCATCCTAGGAAATCGGCTTCCGTCTTCCGCCTGATTGGACTGAATGAAGCCACACCCCCATGAGCACTCCGAAGATTCGCATCGCGCTGGCCGGCCTCGGCTTCGGCGCCGAATTCATCCCAATCTACCAGGCCCACCCGAACGCGGAGATCGTCGCGATCTGCCAGCGCAACCCGGAGAAGCTGAAGGCCATCGGCGACCGCTATAAGATCGCGAAGCGTTACACGGACTTCGATGCACTCCTCAAGGACCCGGAAGTCGACGCGATCCATATCAACACGCCGATCCCCGACCACG
>JBIILC010000173.1:0-2552 GCA_044232865.1 Opitutales bacterium
TAAGGAAGCGACGCTTGGCCGGATCCATCGTGGTCTCAAAGAGCTGCTTCGGGTTCATTTCACCCAGGCCCTTGTATCGTTGAATCGTCAGGCCCTTGCGGCCGAACTGGCGAATCTGGCCGATGAGCTCGAGAATCGAGCCAAGCGGAATGGGGTCAGCCTTCTTGACGACCTTCTTAGCCGGCTTGTCTTCGCCCTTGGGCTCTTCTTCGCCTTCCACGGCGGCGGGGGCCTCCTCGGCGGTCGAACCGTCGATCAGGTGGTAGCGCGGCTCTTCGCCGGTCGTGAACTGCTTCACATCCATCCCCTGGGTCTCAAGTTCCTTGAGTACCTTCGAGATGGCATCGTTCTCAAAGATCTCGATGACGTTGACGCGTTCCTGGACGACCGTGCCGTCCTTGAGTTTCTTCTCGCGGTCGATTTTGTCGGCGAGGAAGTCCTCGACGCCGGCCTTGCGCAGGTAAGCCTGCTTGGCGTCGGTATCGACGAGGAACTCATAGGTCTCCTCGTTGCCGGTACGGGTGCGGACAATGAAGCGCGGGAGCGCGTGGGTCTTGTGGTCCTGCTCGTCGAGATAGGCGCCGAGCTGGCAACCCGTGCGGCCGATGACGGCCCCCAGGGTTTCCAGGCGTGCGAGGGATTCGACGATCTTGTCGAGTTTCTGGCCGGGAAAGACGTGCTTGTCGCGGAGGCGGAGGAGATTCACGTCCTCCGAGCCAAGCTCGAGCAGGATGCGGTTCAGCTCGGGATCGTTATCGACGTACTGCTCGCGCTTCTTGCGCTTGATGCGGTAGAGGGGCGGCTGGGCGATGTAGACGTAGCCAGCCTCGATGAGTCCGGGCATCTGGCGGTAAAGGAACGTCAGGAGCAGCGTACGGATGTGCGAACCGTCGACATCGGCGTCCGTCATAATCACGAGCTTGTGGTAACGGCACTTCGTGACGTCGAAGGCGCCGTCGCCCTCGTGCTTACCGATACCAGTACCGCAGGCGGTGATGATTGTGCGGATTTCCTCGTTGGAGAGGATCTTGTCGATACGGGCCTTCTCGACGTTGAGGATCTTGCCCTTGATCGGCAGAATCGCCTGGTAGCGACGGTCGCGGCCCTGCTTGGCGGAGCCACCGGCGGAGTCGCCTTCGACGATGTAGAGTTCACAGACGGCCGGATCACTTTCGGAGCAGTCGGCGAGTTTACCGGGGAGGCCGCCGGAGGACATGGCGGACTTACGGACCGTCTCGCGGGCCTTACGGGCGGCTTCGCGTGCGCGGGCAGCGTTGAGACACTTGTCGACGATACGACGGCCCGTCTTCGGGTCGCGCTCGAGGTAGTACTTGAGTTGCTCGCCGACGACCGAGGTCACGATGCCTTCGACCTCGGGGTTCGTAAGGCGCGTCTTGTTCTGGGACTGGAACTTCGGGTCGGGGTGCTTGACGGAGATGACGGCCACGAGGCCCTCGCGCATGTCGTCGCCGTTAAGCTTGGTATCCTTGTCCTTGATGAGATTATTGGACTTCGCGTAGTGGTTAATCACGCGGGTGAGCGCGGAACGGAAGCCGGAGAGGTGCGTACCGCCTTCAGGTTGATTGATGAGGTTGGCGTAGCTAAAGACCATCTCGTCGTAGCGGTCGTTATACTGCAGGGCGACGTCGAGGGTCATACGGCGCATGCCTGGCGTGGGCTTCTCGCCGTCGGCCATCACGCGCGGGTTAGCGAGGTCGGTGAAGTCGACTTCGGCAGCGATGAGGATCGGCTTATCGAAGAGGCGCTCCTCATTGGCATTAAGGAAGGAAACATACTCGGCGATGCCGTCCTTGAACTCGAACTTGTCGGAGCGGTTGGAACGATGGTCCTTCATGTCGACGGTGATACCGGGAACGAGGAACGCTAATTCACGCATGCGGCGCACAATCGTGTCGTACTTGAACTCCTGGGTGGCGACGAAGATTTCCGGATCCGGATGGAAGGTGATTTTCGTGCCGGTACGCTTCGTCTTGCCGATGACCTTAATGGGCTGCGTGACTTCGCCCCGGCTGAACTTCATCTGGTGGACTTCGCCTTCGCGGCTCACTTCCGCGATGAAGCTGTCGGAGAGCGCGTTGACGCACTTCGCGCCGACGCCGTTCAAGCCGCCGGACACCTGGTAGGCGCCCTTGTCGAACTTACCACCGGCGTGCAGGTTGGTGAGCACGAGCTCGAGCGTCGGAATCTTTTCTTCCGGGTGCATCGCGACGGGAATACCGCGACCATCGTCCTCGACGGACAGCGAACCGTCCGCATGGATCTCGACCTTGATGCTCTTGCAATAACCGGCGAGCGCTTCGTCGATCGAGTTGTCGACAATCTCATACACGCAGTGGTGGAGGCCCGTCTCGTTCGTATCGCCGATATACATACCGGGTCGTTCGCGCACGGCCTTGAGGCCTTTGAGGCGTTTGATGTCGGCCGCGCCGTAGCTTTCGTTGCCGGCGTGCTTGCCGCGGTTCGGGTTTTTCTCGGAATTTTCGCTCATGTTTAGGTGTGTAAAAAAATGATATTTCCCCGCCCGAAGGAGG
>JBIILC010000175.1:0-2551 GCA_044232865.1 Opitutales bacterium
CTGGCCGGCGTCGGCAGGGCGGAGGGCGTTACAGGTATGGGTGCGTTTCATGGGGTCGTGGACGGACGGAATCGAGGGGTATGGTTAACGGACGGGGAAAACCCTAGTCAAAGCCCAATTGGGAGGGCTAGGGATAGGGGTAGGGATAGGGCTAGGCTTTGCAGGGGTAGGGCAGACCATCCTTGGTCGGCCGTTCGCTGAGAGATAGGCGAATCACGAGGTCAGGGTGACTGCGCACGCCCAACCGCCAACCGCTAACCGCTAACCGCCGACCGATTCGGGTGTGCAGGCTGAGGAAAAGGGTTTATCTCCCACCCATGCGCACCCCCGCACTCTTGGTCGCCTGCCTGATGGCAGCGACGCTTCCTGCCGCCCCGGAGAAAATCGAGATGGCCGGTTACCTCCTCGTACCGACCGAGCGTGTGCCGGAGACCTACGACGCCGGTTTCTCGATCTACGCCGCGGCTTGGCCGCTGTTGAACCAATATCCCGGCCATCGCTTCCAGACGGGCCTCTTCGGTACCTGGATGCATCCGCAGTATCCGAAGGACGCGAAACCCAAGGATTTGTATAACGATATCGAAGGCGGCCTCGGCTGGTGGCGTGACACGCACTTTCCAACGACCACGCCGAAGTTCATCATGGGTGGCGTCGGCGTGAACTTCTACGACATCGCCAACGGACCTGGCTACGGACGCGGCACCTGGGAGGATCCGCGCGGGCTCTACGGCGTCGCCCAGCTGACACCTTGGCTGCTCTTCCCGCTCGACGGCCTCAATTTGAAGCAGGGCGTCAATGGCGAGCTTTTCGGCTACGGTTACCTACCGATGCCGTTCGCGCAGGCGAAGACGAAGACTGAAGGTAAGGACGTCCCGACGGGCGACAACTGCTGGACGCTCTTCCTGAACTCCGCGAACTTCAAGGGCCCGGTTTGTTTCTTCACGCCGAATTTCTGGGCGCGCGCAGCGCTCCGTAATCCGGCGGTCGCTGGGCAGATGCTCGACTCTCGCGGCTCAGATCCGAACAAGCATTTCCAGATGGAGACCCAGTATGTCCCCGCCGCGCAAGCTAAGGACGACAAGGGGGAGACCTATGCGCGTGTGGCGCCAACATCCTTTCCAGTCGGCGCGGACGGTACGACCGTCGTGCTGCATCGGCTGACGTCGTATGATCGTCGAGCGATGTACGACGGCGTGAAGGCTTGGTTCGACGGCGGGCCCGTGGCGAGCGGTGCGGTCAATCCTGCCGGCGCGTTCATCCAGAACTTCAAGAACAACGGCGGCTCGACGTGGAGCATCTACAAGCAGGGTACCAAGCGGGAGGCCAAGCCGGGCCTGGCCTGGAAATCCTTCGCCACGCCGCACTCGCCGGATCCGATGACGTATGGCTACAAGTGGGACGACAAACTCGTCTCGCGCAGCACGCCGGGTCTCGTGACGCTGCCTCAGTATTATCGTTTCGGCACCGGCGGGAAGAACGGGCAGTGGACGCCGGTGAAGGCCGCCGAGGTACCGGCCGCGACCGGCCTGGCGCAGATGAGTTTCGAGCCCCCGGTGGAAAAGCCGCAGTTGCCTCGGGAGACCCAGCCCGGCGAAAAGACGACCTGGAAGATCCCCGGTCCGAAGGCCGGTCCGTTCAAGGCCTTCCTCGGCGACGGTAGCGTCGTCACTTACTATTGGTATCGTTTCGCCGACCAACCCGCGATCCTCAACGCCGACCTCACGTCCGCTGAACGCGAAGCACTCCAGGTCAAAGTCGAGAAGCTGCACCGCTCCTGGACCAAGGACCGCGACTACCTCGCGCCTCCGACCGTCGGTAAGCTGGCCGCACTCGACCCGGCGCAGGTTCTGACCCCGCCCAAGGGACTCGAAATTGGCTACGTTCCCATCGCGACGCGACAGGAGCTAGCCACATCGGCGAAGAAGTAGTCTTCCTCAGCGACGGTCGAGATCCTTGGTCTCGACTGGCTCGACGTGCGCGAGGTGCTCGGGGTTCTTCTTCCCCGTGAGGACCTTGATGAGGCACCAGACGAAGAGTCCGGTCACCGCGCCCACCGAGATGAGCATAAAGAGAAGTCCAGCGGTAGTCATGGCGGGTAAGGTTTAGCGGGCGTCCCAGCGTTTGCCGGCACGATGAATCATCAGCGCAGAGAAGGCGGCGAAGAGTAGGAGGAAGAAGGCCGTCAGGCGGGCGACGCCGCTGGCCGGATGGCCGGGGCCGCCGATGAGGTCGAGGATCGGGTCGGTCGGGGTGAAGACGGGCGAACTGATAGAGAGGTTCCAGCCCGCGACGTTCTTGAGCACGAACATCACGAAAATCGCGCTAAGGAACGTCGGCGAGATCCAGCGGATGACGAACTTGAAGATTCGTGGGATGCGGATCTCGGCGCCGTGGTGGGCTTCCGTCCAACCGCGTTCGGAGCCGAAGGCAAAGTTGAACACGAAGATGAGGATCGTGCCTTGCAGGAAGATACCGATATCGCCGATCCAGAAGTCGACCGTCGACAGCGCCTTCAGGCCCTCGCTGAAGTAGACCACCAGCGTGCAGCCGA
>JBIILC010000174.1:0-2551 GCA_044232865.1 Opitutales bacterium
TCGGCTGCACGCTGGTGGTCTACTTCAGCGAGGGCCTGAAGGCGCTGTCGACGGTCGACTTCTGGATCGGCGATATCGGTATCTTCCTGCAAGGCACGATCCTCATCTTCGTGTTCAACTTTGCCTTTGGATCCGAGCGTGGCTGGAACGAAGCCCATCACGGCGCTGACATTCGCATCCCGCGCATCTTCAAGTTCGTCATCCGCTGGATCTCGCCGACTTTCCTCACCGCAATCTTCCTGATGTTCGTGCTCAAGAACGTCGCCGGCTGGAACCTCTCCTTCAATTCGCCCGTCTTCACCCCAACCGACCCGATCCTCGACCTCATCGGGGGACCAGGCCACCCGGCCAGCGGCGTCGCCCGCCTGACGGCCTTCTTCCTTCTCCTCTTCGCCGCCTTCTCGGCGCTGATGATTCATCGTGCCGGCAAACGCTGGGACGCCCGCTAAACCTTACCGACCATGACCACCGCTGGACTTCTCTTCATGCTCATCTCGGTGGGCGCGGTGACCGGACTCTTCGTCTGGTGCCTCATCAAGGTGCTTACGGGCAAGAAGAACCCCGAGCATCTCGCGCACGTCGAGCCGGTCGAGACCAAGGATCTCGACCGTCGCTGAGGAAGACTACTTCTTCGGCGGCACGGCCAATTCCTGTCTCGTCGCGATGGGAACGTAGCCGATTTCGAGTCCTTTGGGCGGGGTCAGGACCTGCGCCGGATCGAGTGCGGCCAACTTACCGACAGTCGGAGGCGCGAGGTAGTCGCGATCCTTAGTCCAAGAGCGGTGCAGCTTCTCGACTTTAACCTGCAGTGCTTCGCGTTCAGCGGACGTGAGGTCGGCGTTGAGGATCGCGGGCTGGTCGGCGAAGCGATACCAATAGTAAGTGACGACGCTACCGTCGCCGAGGAAGGCTTGGAACGGACCGGCCTTCGGACCAGGCACCTTCCATGTCGTCTTTTCACCCGGCTGGGTCTCCCGCGGCAACTGCGGCTTTTCCACCGGGGGCTCGAAACTCATCTGCGCCAGGCCGGTCGCGGCCGGTACCTCGGCGGCCTTCACCGGAGTCCACTGCCCGTTCTTCCCGCCGGTGCCGAAACGATAATACTGAGGCAGCGTCACGAGACCGGGCGTACTGCGCGAGACGAGTTTGTCGTCCCACTTGTAGCCATAGGTCATCGGATCCGGCGAGTGCGGCGTGGCGAAGGATTTCCAGGCGAGCCCCGGCTTGGCCTCCCGCTTGGTGCCCTGCTTGTAGATGCTCCACGTCGAGCCGCCGTTGTTCTTGAAGTTCTGGAGATAGGCGCCGGCGGGATTGACGGCTCCCGTCGCAACTGGGCCGCCGTCGAACCAAGCCTTCACGCCGTCGTACATTGCCCGACGGTCATACGACGTCAGCCGATGCAGCACGACGGTCGTGCCGTCCGCGCCGACCGGGAAAGACGTCGGCGCCACGCGCGCATAGGTATCACCCTTCTCGTCCTTAGCCTGCGCGGCGGGGACATACTGGGTCTCCATCTGAAAGTGTTTGTTCGGATCTGAGCCGCGAGAGTCCAGCATCTGCCCGGCGACGGCGGGATTACGGAGCGCTGCGCGCGCCCAGAAGTTCGGCGTGAAGAAACAGACCGGGCCCTTGAAGTTCGCGGAGTTCAGGAAGAGCGTCCAACAGTTGTCGCCCGTCGGAACGTCTTTGCCTTCGGTCTTCGTCTTAGGCTGGGCGAATGGCATCGGCAGGTAACCGTAGCCGAAGAGCTCGCCATTGACGCCCTGCTTCAAGTTGAGGCCGTCGAGCGGGAAAAGCAGCCAAGGCGTGAGCTGAGCGACGCCGTAGAGCCCACGCGGATCTTCCCAAGTGCCGCGCCCGTAGCCCGGTCCGTTAGCGATGTCGTAGAAGTTCACGCCGACGCCACCCATGATGAACTTCGGCGTGGTCGTCGGGAAGTGCGTGTCGCGCCACCAGCCGAGGCCGCCTTCGATGTCGTTATACAGATCCTTGGGTTTCGCGTCCTTCGGATACTGCGGATGCATCCAGGTGCCGAACAGGCCCGTCTGGAAGCGATGGCCGGGGTATTGATTCAACAGCGGCCAGGCGGCGGCGTAGATCGAGAAGCCGGCGTCGTAGGTCTCCGGCACACGCTCGGTCGGAACGAGGAGGTAACCGGCCATCTCGATTTTCTCCGGGGCGGCAGGAAGCGTCGCTGCCATGAGGCAGGCGACCAAGAGTGCGGGGGTGCGCATGGGTGGGAGATAAACCCTTTTCCTCAGCCTGCACACCCGAATCGGTCGGCGGTTAGCGGTTAGCGGCTGGCGGTTGGGTGTGCGCAGCCACCCTGCCCTCATGCTCCGACTATCTTTCTGCGAACGGCCGACCAAGGATGGTCTGCCCTACCCCTGCAAAGCCTAGCCCTAGCCCTGTCCCTATCCCTGTCCCTCCCAATTGGGCTTTGACTAGGGTTTTCCCCGTCCGTTAACCATACCCCTCGATTCCGTCCGTCCACGACCCCATGAAACGCACCCATACCTGTAACGCCCTCCGCCCTGCCGACGCCGGCCAG
>JBIILC010000049.1:0-9555 GCA_044232865.1 Opitutales bacterium
AGAGCCGACGCCGATAGCACGACCTCGCCGCCGTTGGTCTCACGGGTGAAAGCGCGTACGTCGACGATCTTCATGAGGTCGCCGTAGGTATTCATTTTCGTGACCGACTTGCCCTCGAAGTCGGCGCGTAGCATGCGGATCATCTTCGTCCCGTGCGCAGGTTTGACGCCTTGTTGCTCGCCGACGACCTCGGAGAAATCCCCGCTCCACTGGTTCAGCTGCTGCGGCACGCCCGTCATCAGGGGGGTCGGGCCGCTCTCGAAGCTCTCCACGAAGAGCGACGTCACTTTTTCAGTCCAGCGTCCGCCAGGCCCGAAGCCCAATAATACCGACGCTCCGAACAGGCCGAACACGACCCCGGTAGTCATGGCCGTGAGCGGGCGCCACGCGAACCAGCGAGCTCTCATGCGTGGGGCGGTTTTGTGCGTGGGGGCTGGCTCCAGCAGCGCCACGATGCTGTCATCGCGCAAACGACTGGTCAGCGCCTGCTCATCCACCATGAGCCGCGCCATGGTCGGACGGGCTTCGGGGTTGTCGCGTAGCAACATGTTGAGTTCCGCTCGGGCAGAGGGGTCCTGCGTGTCGCGCACGGCTTGCAGGAGACGCAGCAAGCGATGCTCCAGCGTGCGAGGGGGCGGGGCGGGGTCTTCGAGGTTCATGCGGAAGGGTGGATTTGGCGTTGGATGCAATCGGAAAGCTGTTCGCGGAGGCGGAGGAGGGTCATCTTCACCGCGCTCTCGCTCCGCTGCGTGGCGTCGGCGATCTCGCGGACGGTGCGGCCGGTGAGGTAATGGGCTTGGAGGATGTCGCGTTGTTCGGCTTTGAGTTTCTCGAGGCAGTTACCCAGGGCCTGCCGCCTTTCCTCGAACTCCGCCGCCACCGCTTCTACGTCCTGGGCCATGGCTTCCACCACATCGACGTCAAAGACCAGCCGATCTCGCATGCGGTCGCGGATGTGCGAGAGGATCGTGAACCGGGCGACCGCGAAGGCCCAGGGGAGGAACTCGGTCTCGGGGTTCCATTCGGCTGCCTTATCCCAGAGCTTCACGCACGTCGTCTGCAGGGCCTCCTGGGCGTCCTGTCGGTTCGCCAGCTGCGCATGACAGAACGCCGCCAAAGCCGGCTGGTGCCGGGTCAGCGCCGCGATGAAGCGAGCTTGGTCGAAGTCGGGGCGAGACATGTCATTAGGGTAATTCCGCCTAAGGTCCGAAAGGTCACATTTTTATTGCCGCCAGCCCCCGCGGGAGGGCTGAAAGGACAGCATGGGGTGCTGTCCCTACCTCATTCAAGCGATGATCTCCCTGATCACGTGCCCGTGCACGTCCGTGAGGCGGCGGTTGGCGCCGTTATGGCGGAAGGTCAGCTTCTCGTGGTCGAGACCCAGGAGGTGCAGGACGGTGGCGTGGATGTCGTAGCCTTGGGTGAAGCGCTTGCGGTCGGCGGGCTTGAAGCCCCATTCGTCGCTCTGTCCGTGGGTGACGCCGCCCTTGATGCCGCCGCCGGCGAGCCAGTTGGTGAAGACGAAGGGGTTGTGGTCACGCCCTTTGCCGCCCTGGGCGCAGGGCATGCGGCCGAACTCGGTGGTCCAGATGATGAGGGTGTCCTCGAACATGCCCCGGTCCTTGAGGTCCTGGATGAGGGCCGCGGTGCCTTTGGCCATACCGAGCGAGAGCGGGGCGTGGTCACGGGCGATGTCTTCATGGGAATCCCAGTTACGTCGGGGAAAGCCGTTGTCGTTGCCGGACCAAATCTGCACGAAGCGGACGCCGCGCTCGAGCAGGCGTCGGGCGGTCAGGCATTTACGTCCGAAGGCATCCTGCTCCTCGGCGACGTTGATCTCCTTGGGCCAGACCTTGGTCGAGTTATCGATGCCATAGCGGGCCAGCGTCTTCTCTGACTCCTTGGACAGGTCGAGCGCCTCCGGGGCGGCGAGCTGCATCTTGGCGGCAAGCTCGTAGCTACGAATCCGGGCTTCGAGGCGAGGGTCGCCTGGGTGAGAGTCGGCGTGGGCCCGGTTGAGTTTGTCGAGGAGTGCAAGTCCGGCCGTCTCGCCCGACGGCGTGATGTAGTCGGCAGGTGGCGGGGCGAGGTTATCGATCGGCTTGGGAGCGTTGACGCGTACCTGGGTGGCCTGGTTCTGGCCGGGGAGGAAGGCGGAGTCCCAGTTCTTCTGGCCGTTGGACGGTAGGCCACGGATGTCGGGCAGGACCACGAAGGTCGGCAGGTTGTCGTTGAGCGAACCAAGGCCGTAGCTGACCCAGGCGCCGACGCTCGGGTAGCCGGGAGTCAGGAATCCTGTGGACTGCAGCAGGGTGGCCTGGCTATGCACGCCGGAACGGCCGACGACATTATGCACGAAGGCGATGTCATCCGCGACCTCGCCGATGGGCGCGACGATGTCGCTGAGCATCTTGCCCGACTTGCCGTAGGGTTTGAATTTCCAAGGCGACGCGAAGGTCGAGCCCGGGCTGCTCTGGAACAGCTCGACCGCTTCACCCGGATCCCATTTCTCGCCGTGCTTCTTCTCGAGCAGCGGCTTGTAGTCCCACATGTCGACGTGGCTGGCGGCACCGGCCATGAAGAGTTGGACGACACGCTTGGCCTTGGCCGGGGCGTGCAAGACGCCGCTGGTCGGCGTGGCGGCGAGGAGCGATTCCTGCCCGAGCAGGCTCGCGAGGGCGATGCCGCCCAGGCCGCCGCCGGAGCAGAAGAGGAAGTCACGACGGTTCATCGCGGTGACCCCGGACTGACGATGGTAAGGAGAGTCGTTCATGGTTAGTCGACGAAGTTGAATTCGTTCAGGTTAAAGATCAGTCGGCAGAGATTCGTCAGGCCGTGCTCACGCACGTAGCCCGACATCGCGTCGGCTTCGTTCGCGTTAGGCGGACGGCCCAGTGCGAGGCGGAAGGCTAGGTCGATCTGGGCGGGCGCGGTGGAGGCGTCCTTGGCGACGCGGGTCGCGAAGTGCTTGGCCATCGCGACCGTCAGGCGGTTATTGCGCATCGCCAGGGCCTGCAAGGCGTTGACGGTCTCGTTACGGCTGGCGACCGACATCGAGGGGTCGGCGCAATCCAGCACGGTCAGGAAGGGTTGCGGCTGGGAACGGACGATGAAGCGATAGACCGAGCGGCGGTGGGATTTCGGGTCCTCGACGTCGTGCTGGTCGTACTCGTAGTGCGGTGAGTGCTGCGGCTTATCGATGACGAAGTCTTGGAAGCCCGGGCCGCCCATCGTGAGGTCGAGCTTGCCGGCGACCGCGAGCACCGAGTCATTGACTGCTTCGGCCTCGAGCTTACGGCGGTTCATGCGCCAGAGGAAGGCGTTACTCGTGTCGATCTTCTCGTTGGCGGGATGGCCGAGGGAGGATTGACGATAGGTCGCGCTCGTGACGATCAGACGGTGGAGCTTCTTGAGCGACTGGCCACCGTCCCGGAAATCGACGGCCAGCCAGTCGAGCAGCTCAGGGTGCGTCGGCAGACTGCCCATTCGGCCGAAGTCGTTCGGCGTATCGCTCAGGCCCCGGCCGAAGTGGTAATGCCAGACGCGGTTCACGATGACGCGCCAGGTGAGCGGATTGCGGCTGTCGGTGATCCAACGGGCCAGGGCGACGCGTCGGGCGCCTTCCGGGGCGTCGGCGGGCAGGTCGAACTGCGCGGTCAGTTCTTTGGTGAAGGGCAGGGTACCGGGGCCGACTTCTTTGTCAGGGCTACTGACATCACCGCGCTTCAGCACGAAGATTGGGCGGGGCTTGCCACCGTTGGCCCCTGTACCGGCGAAGGAGCCAGTGCCCTTGTGGATCGTGCCCACGTAAGCGACTTGCGGGGCGGGGAGTTTGGAAATGTCCGCGGCAACGTTGGCGCGGGCGGTGGCGAGTTCGGCGAGCTTCTTTTCGGTTGCCGGATCCGTCTTGCCGGCGCCCTTGCGGATTTCGGTACGTTCGCGTTCAAGCAGGGCGATGCGGGCATCGTCGCGTTCGGACTTTAGGCCATAGAAGTAGCCGTCGGTCAGGTTGAGGCGTCCCCAGCGCGGGCCGGCTTCGATGCTATCGAGCGACGTCACGTTGGCTCCCAAGGCAACGTTGCGGCCCTTGGGGTCGATGGCCTGCAATTCCGCGATGGCTAGGATGTAGTCATCCTTACGAAGACCGAGTTTAGTGGCCGTCACGCGCAGGTAGCGTCCTTTCAGTTTGGCCAGCGCGAAGCTCTGCGGCTTCACGCCGGGATTCGGGACGTCGGCAACGGTGAAGTCGGCGATGCTTGTCACCCCTTGGGCGAACTTCGCGTCATCGGACAGCTCGACCTTATAACGGGCCGGGAAGCCAAAACCGGCGCCGATGTTGTTATAGGTGTCATGGCAGCCTGTCAGGATCACCTCAGTGAGTTCGCGGGCGACGCCGAGGTCGATCTGCACCCACTTCGTGGCGGACTGTTCCTTGGAGATGGAGCTGTGGTAGCCGTATTCCGGACGTTCGACGGCCGCGGTGCCTTGCTTGAGTTCGTCGATGATCTTACCGATGAGCGTCACGCGGCGTGAGTCGGTCGAGGCGGACTTCTCGTTCAGCGCTTTGATCTCGCCGTCGAGACGCGTGCGTTCAGCGACCAGCGGGGGACGCTGCTTCGCCACCCCCGGGTCGATATCGAAAGACTTGTCGGCCCGGTCGAGGGCGGCGAAGACGGCCTGCAGGCGGAAGTAGTCCTCCTGCTTGATCGGGTCGAACTTGTGGGTGTGACAGCGGGCGCACTGGGCGGTCGTCGCGAGGAAGGCGCCAGTGGTGTTTGAGACCATGTCGTCGCGGTCGAGCGCGCGGGCGATTTTGCCATCGAGCTTTGTCTCTGGGAGTTCGGCGTGGCCGATGAAATCCCAAGGGCCTGCGGAAATAAAGCCTTGAGCAATATGGCCGTCCGCCGTCTGCGGGTAGAGCGTATCGCCTGCCAACTGTTCTTCGACGAAGCGGGCGTAGGGCTTGTCGTCATTGAAGGCGCGGATGACGTAATCGCGGTAGGGCCAGGCGTTCGGGCGGAGCTTATCCTTATCGTAGCCGTGGGTGTCGCCGTAGTGGACCACGTCGAGCCAGTGGCGGCCCCAGCGTTCGCCGTAGCGGGGTGAGGCCAGCAGGCGGTCGGCGGCGCGGCCGATGGCGGAGGGCAGGTCGAGGGCGGCTTCCTTCTCGAAGGCCGCGAGTTCATCGGACGTGGGCGGCAGGCCAATCAGGTCGTAGTTCAGGCGGCGAAGAATCGTGCGGGCGTCGGCGACGACGGAGGGCTGCAGGTGCTTCTCCTGGAGCTTCGCGAGCACGAAGCGATCGATCGGATGGACGGCGTCACCGAAGGGTAGGGCGGGCTTGCTGAGTGGCTTGAGTGACCACCAGTCGAGCGGGTCGGTCTTCTTCAGGGAGGCGGACTCCGGCCAGACGGCGCCTTCGGCAATCCAGCGCTTAAGCGTATCGACCTCGGCGGCGCTGAGTCGATTACCCTTGGGCGGCATGCGTGTGTCTCGGTCCGCTGTGGTCACGAACTTCAGTAGCGGGCTCTCGTCGGCCTTGCCCGGGAGGATGTTCGGGGCATGGCTTTCGCCGCCGTGGAGAGCGACCTCGCGGTCATCCAGCCGGAACTCGCTCTTTTGCTTCTTCGGCCCGTGGCACTCCACGCAGTGCTTCTCGAAGATCGGCTTCACCTCCGTCTCGAAGGAGACGGCGGCACTAAGTTCAGCTGTGCCGAGCAAGGCTAGGCAGGCCACGCTCGCAAACTGGCTGAACGATGTGCGTGGGGTGAACACAGTAATTAGGTAAGCCGAGGCAGGGGGATGTTCCATCCCTTATTGCCTGAAAATCAATTAACCCGGCTGAGATCTACCTCAGCTTAATGGGTGAGCGGTCTGACTCCGTGGCGTCCTGTTTTGGGTGGGCTCGGAATCGCGTCACGATATGGATAAGACCTGGGGAGCGCGTCACCGGGATTACGAGAAAGTTGCACTAATTTCTGAAGGTTTGGCCCAAATCTTAACTTGAGTAACGGCACTTTTCACCGCGAGAATCAAACACTGTCAAAACCGTATGAAGCCGTTCTCGCCTTTGGGTTATGCCCGAATCCTTTGCCTGCTTGCCCTGGTCGGCGTCAGCTTCTTGGGCTCCGTGAAAGCCGCCCCGCCGCCCGCCGCTTTCGGGGTCTGGGACCGTGGTTCCTCTTTCGACCCCAAGGAGTATCCCTTCCTGAAGGGTCTCGCCTTTAATCAGAAATGGGCGGACCTGGAAAAGCGGCCGGGTGTTTATGACTGGAGTGCTTTAGACGACGCTATGGATGCGGCGGTCAAGAGGGGCCAGTACATCTATCTTTCCTTGGGCGTTGGGCCTGATGCGCCTGACTGGATCTATGGCCAGGGAGTCCCGCGCGTGGTGTGCAAAGACCAGAAGGTCGACTCTTGGCCTGCTTACCCTTTTTATCCTTCAAAGGAGTATAAGGCGCTCTTGGAGAGGCTGGTCGTCGCATTCGGTAAGCGCATCCGCAGCTATTCTCCGGAGAAGCAGGCGCGTATCGCGTTCATCCAGGTCAAGACCGGGTGCACGGGTGATGAATGCGCTTACAAGGGTGACGCCACCGAGAAGAAGTACGATTTGCAGGTTAAATCCTCCGCGTGGCGGGAGTTTCGCTTATGGCAGTTCGGATTGTTTACGAAGACCTTTCAGGGGGTGCCTAACCAGCCTCGGATCGCCCTCATGTTCAATAACGTGACCTCGGACGACGACGATAGTGGTGGCAAAGGATATGATGAAGAGTGGAAGTGGGTGACGGATAACGTCACAGGCGGTATCGCCATCAAACTTGCCGGGAGCGCGCGCGGGCATCACCTGAGCGGTGAGCGGACCATGATCGAAGCGTGGCAACATCGCTTGGTTGCGTCGGAGGCCGCGCCTTTGTTCGCCCGATCGGAAATGGACCAGACCTGGCAGCGTGCCATGTTCGCCAAGAATCTACCGATGAGTTTCTACTGGGGCGCCCTGACCGGCCTGCAGAACGGACAGAGCGTCTGGGATATCACCTCCGGGGCACTTGAGTCCTGCAAGGAGATGGGGTTCGACTACTCCTTTTATTTCTTCAACCGCTACGCCGGCCAGATTGACCCCCGGACGGCCACAGGTGCCTTTTGCGCCCTCCACAAGGGCCTTGATGCCGCCGATACTAAGGCCTATCCCGAGGCGAAATACGGTAACGCGTCGCACAAAAACATCGAGCGCATGGAGAAGATCGTCGCCACCTATGCCAAGTATGGCGCGGCCGTAGATGATAAGAACGGGCTGACCTTGGGGCAGGTGCGGCAACGCGACACGCAGACTGGTTTGAACGACGTGGGCTGGGACATCTGGCCGGACAACTATGGGCGCTTTCTTACCCAGATTGACGCGGACGCCACTTCGATTCCGCTCTGGCGCGTAGGCGGGCCAATCACCAACAAGTCTCCCATCTATTCTCGGTTCGCCCGCGGGTTCGAGCATGCCACCGGCAAGAACGCTCTGTATTTCAAGCTGCACGACGGCTTCTCCCAGGGCTCCGCCCCGAAGGTCATGACGGTGACCGTCGTCTGGTATGATGCGAAGGCAGGCTCGAGCTGGAAGTTGGATTACGATGCGGGTAAGTCATCCATGAAGACGGCGCTGACGGTGACGGGTAAGGGTGACAAGCAGTGGCACCATGAGACCATCACGGTAACGGACGCGGTGCTGCGTCAGGGGGGTGCCAAGGGGTCGGATTTCGCCCTCGTGAACACGGATGCCGCCGACGATATCTTCAGCCTCATCGAGGTTCATCGGGGTAAGTTGGAAAAGCCGGCGATGCTGCCCCCGACCGATTTCAAGGTGTTTGATAAGGCGCCGAAGCCCCCCAAGGCGGATAAGCCAGAGAAGGGTGAGAGCCCCAGGGAGCGGAAGAAGGACAAGAAGTGATCAGTAGTGCCGAACCAATCCTCGTGGGGTTGATTTGCTCACCGCTTATCCTCCAAAAAGCTAAGGAGGTTCGATTCATGGATTGCCGAGGCCGCGCCATGACCTTCGCCGAGGACCTTGTAGTGGACGACGGCTCCTTCGAGGTAACTAAAGATTTCCAGCTTTCCGACGATCGCGCTCGGGTTCTTTAACTTCTCCCCTTGGTATCCCATGGCTTTAGCCCAAAGAAAAACGGACTCCTCCGCATCGACGAAGCCGAGTTTGCCGTTTTGGGCGGGAACGACCGGCGATGGTCCTCCGCGATACGGAACCAAACGATCCTCGGTACCGGAGATGTTCATCAAGCGGATGCCTTTCCGGGGTGTGACTACGGCCTGGTAGCGGTTGTCGTCGCCCTTGGCTTTGAAGTTTCGTCCGTCGTGTTGCAGTTTGTTGAGTGGGCTGACGGCGCTCACGTAGTGTCGGATGTTCGGTAGCTGGCACTCGATGGCCAGTTGATTCACCAAGGCCGCGCCATTTGATACGCCCATGATACTGAAGTAATCTCGCCGGACGTTATCGCATACGGAGAGCCTTTTGACGATTGCTTCGATGAACTTGCGATCATCCGCCTTAGATTGTTCGGCGGAGATATTCCAACTCCTCCGATAGCCCTGCGGAAACACCATGATGAAGCTCGTCGCCATCGTCGGGTGCTGATCCAAGAACCCTTTCATCGAATTCTGGGCGTCGCCACCGTTGCCGTGCAGATGGATGAAAACCGGCCACTTCTGGCTATCAGGTCCCGTGGGCACGCTCACGTGGTATGAGCGCGAGAAGTCCTTCTCCTGCGACCAAGATTGGTTGATGAAAAACTCGCCGGACGAGAGCCTGCCGCCGGGTGGTTCAGCAGCGTTCGCTGAGAAGCATGCCATGAGAACCAGAATCACGGCGAGAAGCCAGGAGGCGGAGAGGATGAGTCGACGCATCAGAGGGTCAGCGGGTGGTCGGCGCTGGCAGGGCGGCGACGGGAGGGACCTTGGCTGGGTCGGGCCGGGCGGGGCGAGGGTCGTGCCAGCGTTCGCGAGGAGCGGGGGCTTGGGCGTCGAGCCAGGTACCGAGGCGGAGGCGAAGTTCCGCGACGGAGCGGCCGGCTTCTCCGCCGAATGCGGAGCTACCGGCGTCGTCGGCGTAGGTCTTGATCGTTCCGGCGCGCAGACCGGGTAGGGCGAGTACCGCGGCGCCGACCGTGTCGCGGTCTTGTCCGGAGGCCGCCGCGTAGATCGCAAGGTACTCGGCGAGCTGCTGGCCTGCGCGGAAGGCCTTGAGGCGAAGGCTAGGTAGCGGGCCTTCCGATCCGGGGTAGAGCACCGCGAGGTCGTCGGGCTTGGACAGCGAGTCCTTCTTGCCGATGGTCTGCCAAGGCACGACGCCGTCAGCGCCGAGCGACCAAGTTTCCACGCACCAGGCGGCATTGATGGCGAGCGGCTGGCCAAGCTTGCTCACTGAGCCGTACATGTAGGTAAGTTTGCCGTCGCGACGGTTGCGGCCAATCACGCGGCGCGGGTAGTCACGGAGTGTGCCGGAGACCACGTCGACGTTGCTGACGCCGTCGAGCAGGTCGCGTTGCCATTCGGGAC
>JBIILC010000176.1:0-2529 GCA_044232865.1 Opitutales bacterium
TCCTCGATATCATCCACTTCGAGAAGCTGGTGCCGAGTGGTCCGACCTTCCTCGGCGAAGTCACGATCAAGGACCGCGAATGGCTGCGCTCGATGGACCATTGGTTCTGCCCGATCGACGTCACCTTTGGTCCGGATGGCGCGATGTACGTCCTCGATTTCTACACCCCCGTCGTCGCGCATAATGACACCCGTGGTCCGCTGCACAGCAAGTCCGGCGCCTCCGTGCGACCTGACCGCGAGCACTACTTTGGTCGCATCTATCGTATCCAGCACGAGTCCGCACCCAAGCTTGTCATTCCCGACCTGTCGAAGGCCGATGTCGCCGGCCTCGTCGCCGCGTTCGATCATCCGAATAAGGTCGTCCGCTTCAACGCCCTCCGCGTGCTTATGGACAAAGATGCCGGCCTGCTCGCCTCCGCCGTCGGCCCGCTCGTGACCAAGGTCCGCAGCGATGCCAAGGCCGAAGCCCGCATCCAAGCTCTCTGGGCCTTGCAGCGTCTCGATCGCCTTGAGGACGGCTTGCTCCGTGCCTTATGTGCTGATGCCGATGCCGCGGTACGTAAGAACGCCTTCCTCGTCGCCGAAGCCAGCCGGAGCAACCTTCCGACCGATGTCTATGCCAAGGCTCTGGAAGATGCCGAACCGCGCGTCCGCCTGGCCGCCCTCCGCGCCATGGGCGCTGCGCCGCTCGACGCCGACGCCGGCGCGCTTCTGTTGTCCGCTCAAGCCCGCATGACCGACGATTGGTCCAAGGCTGCCGCCACGGCCGCTGCCGCCGCCAATCCTGGTCCCGTCCTGGCTGGTATCCTCAGCGGAACTGCCGATGCCTCCGCCGCCGATTTCGCCCGCACTCTCGCCGCCTCCCTGCAGGGAGACGATGCCATACTCGTGCTGGCCGCCGTCGAGAAGTCCGCGAACAAGCCGGTCGCGCTCGCCGTCATCAGGGAGATCGCCTCCCGCCGTGTGGCTGCTCCGGCTAATCTTGACGCTGCTCGCTCCACCTTACGTGCATTGCTCGCGAACTCTGACGATGCGATCTCCGGGTCTTCCGCCGCTATCGCCGCGCTATGGTTTACCGACGGCAGCATGAAGGCCGAATTAGCCGCGTCAGCTGGGCGTCTCTTGCCCGTGCTCGCCGATGCCAAGGCCTCGGTCGAAGCAAAGGTCGATGCCGCACGGGTGCTCGTTCTTCTCCGGGACGTCGATCCCCAGGTTCGTCCGGCGCTGGCCCAGGCGCTGGCTTCTTCTCATGAATCCTTAGCCGTCGCTACGGCCGGCGCCCTTGCCGCCACGGGCGACGCTTCCGTCGGCAAGGTGCTTTACGGCGCCTTCCCGAAGTCGGCCGGCTCCTTCCGTTCTACCTTATTCTCCGCGCTCGTCGGTCGCTCCGAATGGGCCGCCCTCGTGCTCGACGCTCTTGAAGCCAAGTCGCTGTCCGCGATGAAACTTGGTCCTATGCAGGTCTCGCAGCTCGTCCGCCACCCGGATGCCGCCATTGCGAAGCGTGCCGCCGCGGTGCTGCTAAAGCTCGACGCCGGTAGCAGTCCGGCCAAGGACGATATCGTGTCGAGGCTCCGCGCCGAGGTCGAGAAACCGGGTGATGCCGTAAAGGGTAAGGATCTCTTCGTCGCGGCCTGTCAGACCTGCCATAAGATCGGCAACGTCGGCAACGACTTCGGTCCGAACCTGCAGGGCATCGGTTCGCATCCGCCGGCCGAGATGTTGGTGCATATCGTGGACCCGAACCGCATGGTCGACGACGAGCATCGGACCTGGAACATCAAGATGAAGGACGGCACCCAGTATTCCGCCCTCATCGGCAGCGAGAACCCGACTTTCGTGAAACTCAAGCTTCCGGGCGGTCTTTCGGCTGAGCTCAAGGTCGCCGATATCGTCAGCCGCGAGCGCAGCCCGAACTCGCTTATGCCTGAAGGATTCGAGGCGCTCGGAGCCGAAGGCCTTCGCAATGTCATCGCCTATCTCCGCAGCGTCGCGATCTCGCCCGAAGGCGAGACCGTCGGCCGTTTCCGTCTGCTTGACCTCCGCGCGGCGTTCACCGCCTCCACTACGACTGGCCTCTACGCTAACAAAGAGGCCAAGCGTGACACCTTACCGTTCGCCCAGTTCGGAAAAGTCGAATCCAACGGAGTCCCGTATAAGGTCGTCGATCCCAAGACTGCAAAGGATGGCCTGAACGTCATCGTCCTCAAGGGCGGTAACGGTAAGGGTGTCTATTCTAAGAGCTTTGCCCAGAAAGTGGAGATCCCGGTCGGCTCCGTGGCTAATCGTATCCACTTCCTTGGCGCCGTCGGCGGTTGGGGTGCGCACGACGCCATCGCCATGATTGCCGAAGTGCATTTCCTCAGCGGCAAGGTGCAGAAGAAGGTCTTCTACGGAGGCGTCGACTTCGCCGACTACAACGGCACGGGTGACGTCCCTCGCTCCAAGTCCGCTCGCCAGCTCCTCTCCGGCGATGGTCGGCAGGTCCGTACGCATTGGATTCCGGTCGAGAGCACTGAGGTCATCG
>JBIILC010000178.1:0-2528 GCA_044232865.1 Opitutales bacterium
ACGCCGATGGGCAGATCACGTAGGTCTGCGCGATAATCTGCCGCGACAAAGCTAGAGGGGACGTCGCCCTGCGGATGGGCCTGGGCATGCGCGACGGCGGAGGCGACAATGTCGTCAGCCGCGCGGGCCACGAATGCGACGAGGCAAAGTAACGCCAGGCGGAAGACGGCAGCCATATCAGGTACGGTCAGTACGGTAGACGCGCTGGACCCGCTGGGTGAGCGTGCAAAGGGCCTCCCACGGGATGCAGTCGGCCCAGGCGCAGAACTCGGCCACGGTGATGCGATCGGCACCCTGCGCACCTAGGATGGTAGCGATATCACCGACGGATACTCCGTCGACATCGGTCACGTCGACGATCGTCTGGTCCATGGTCACGCGACCGAGGATTGGGCAACGCTGACCCCTCACGAGGAAGCAGCCACGATTGCTCGCAGCGGTCGGTACGCCGTCGCCATAGCCCACAGCGACGATGGCCACGCGAGTCGGGCGGGAAAGGGTCTTGGTGCGGTTATAACTGACGGCGGTCCCAGCCGGCAGATCCTTCACGAGAACAACGCGGGCATGAAAGGACAACACGGGCTCGGGACGCAGACTCGCGAGAAACGAACCCGTCGAAGGCGGCAGGCCGTATTGCATCAGGCCAACGCGCACGGCGTTGAACGGCGCCGAAGCGGAGAAGCTTTCGAGGCCGGCGCTATTGTCAGCGTGGATCATCAGGCCAGCACGGACGGAGGCAGGAATGAGCTCCAAGAGCTTGAGGAAGATCGCCCGCTGGCTAGCGGTGTAGGTCGCATCGCTGTCGGCGTCCGAGAAATGTGTAAACACGCCACGCCATTCGAAGCCGGCGGACTGCACGAACGCGAAGAGCTCGGCGGCCTGCTCATGCCAGACGCCGGCACGCCCCATGCCGGTGTCGACCTTGACGTGCACCTTGGCCTTAAGTCCCGACTTCGCGGACGCCGCGGCCAGCGCCTTTGCTTCTTCGAGAGAGTTCAGCGTGACATCGAGGCCTAGGGCCAACGCCCGCGGAAGCTCACTCGGTAAGGTGGGGCTAAGCAGCAGGATATCGGCGTCATGGCCGATCTCGCGCAGGTTCGCGGCTTCGGCGACGTTCGCCACCGCGAAGCAATCCACGCCAGCCTGCAGGAGGCGCGTGGCGACCTCGGGCATGCCATGTCCGTAGGCGTTGGCCTTCACCACCGCGACATAGCGCACGTGGGGCGGGAGGGCCTGCTTGATGCGGCCGACGTTGCGATCAATCGCCGGAAGGTCGATCTCGACCCAAGCGCGCGCAGCGGAAGCATTCGATGAGGCGCTCATGACCGGTGGCGCTCCCCCGACCAGGTGGCGAAATCGTTGGCGACGTTCAACGCGTCGGGGCGCGGTTCCTCGCGGAGAAAACCAGACTGCGTGAAGAAAACCGGCAAGGACGACCACGGATGCGGGACGGCGACGTGTGAGGTCAACACACTGGGAGCGGCTTCGCTCGCGGCCAGTACGCAATGTCCTGAAGAATTGAGCTGCGCGGCCTCGGCTTCAAAGGGCGCACCCAAGGAACCATCGGCAGAAACCTCGAGCGCATGCCAGCGCTTTAAACGGGATTCGACGGCGACGAGGAACGGGCCTTTCTCACCGGCGACCAGCGCGGAGCGGGCGATGCTGGCAAGCGATTCCCAGACGAAGATTGGACGAGGCTCGAGCGCGGACCACGAACGGACCGCCAGCGCAGCGATGCGGATGCCGAGCACGGAGCCCGGGCCAACGCAAAGGGCGAAGGAACGGATATCACCGAGCTTCAGCTTGGACTCGGCCAAGGCGGCCTCGACGCAACTGAAGAGGCCTTCCAACGCGCCGTCAGTCGAGATACCCTGCCCTACCCAGCGGCCGCCCGAGAGAACTCCGACCCGGACACCGGCGCGGGCGGAGCCGTCGAGGACGAGGCAGGGTTCGGGCGCGCTCATGGCCTCAGCCTGGCGGCCAATCAAGGGCGCGTCCACCCAGCAGATGTACGTGCAGGTGCGGGACGGTCTCACCACCGTCGGGGCCGTTGTTGATCACGACGCGGAAGCCCGAGGCCAAACCGAGCTGACGGGAGAGCTGACCAGCGACGAGCAGCAGATGCCCGAGGGTGGCCTGGTCTTCCGCGGTCGCCTCAGCGACTCGCGGGATGGGCTTACGTGGCACAATGAGGATGTGCGTCGGGGCCTGCGGGGAGATGTCGTGGAAGGCCACGCAGTCAGCGTCCTCATGGATGAGCTTCGCGGGGATCTCCTTGTCAGCGATCTTCTGGAACAGCGTCTTCGGGGCGCTCATGGGAAATCAGAGGACAACGACCGTCACGCGACGGCGGCCGGCCTGGCGGGCGACGAGACCTTGCACCGTGTCGACCGCTTCGTCGTAGGCGGCGCGCCAGCGGGTCGAACGGGCACGGGTGCCGGCGAGATACTGATCCTGCAGGCCGACAACCCAGAAGAGCACATCGGCGGCTTCACCGGTCGTGGCGAGGGCGGCTTCGACGCGTTCAT
>JBIILC010000177.1:0-2528 GCA_044232865.1 Opitutales bacterium
CCTTCGATGGAATCAAAGGAAGGTGAGATCGTCACCTGGCTCGACGCCCATGAGTCCATCGTCTTCGACCCGGTCTCGGTGCCGTGGAATGGACTGCGCATCGGACAGGTCGCCGGCCGGGCCGCCAAGCATGTCGGCCCTGGTGTGGCCCTCGATTGGTTCGAGATCGAAGGCCCCCTGAATCCGGTCTGGCCGCCGGTCAGCCACACGCGCCTCTTTGGCCAACTCCCGATCAAACCATTTATCGCCGGGAGCGATATCGTCCCGCCTCGACGCGAGAAAATCCGGAGCTTCGGCGGATACCTGCCGAGCATGTACCTCGACCTCACGGCGGCGGAGCGCACGCCGAAGCTCGAGACGGTCAGCTCCGAACAGCCCGTTGAAGACGCCCGCAAACTCCTCGCCGATTTTCTCCCGCACGCGTTCCGCCGCGACGTGACCGCATCGGAGATTGAACCCTACCTGAAGCTCTTGCAAACCCGACTCGACGCGAAGGATTGCTTCGAAGACGCCATGCGCCGCGTCTACGTCGCCATACTGACTTCCCCGGAATTCCTCTTCCTCCCCGCGCCGGCCGACGACACGGCCCTCGCTACTCGCCTCGCCTATTGGCTTTGGAACGGGCCGCCTGACGACGCCCTGCTCGCCGCGGCCCGCGATCGCTCGCTGCACCGGCCAGAAATCCTCCGCAACCAGATCGATCGCCTGCTCGCCGATTCGCGCTCCGAACGCTTTTATCAGGACTTCGCCCGCCAGTGGCTCGAGCTGGGACGTCTGGACGAGACCAACCCTGACCCGCTCCTCTACCCGGAATACCGCTTTCTGCTCGGACAGGGCGTCGCCAACGAAACCCCGTCCTTCGTCCGAGAGCTGATTACGAAAGATCTCCCAGCTCGTTCCCTGGTGAAACCTGGCTTCGCGATGCTCACCCAGCGACTCGCTGAACACTACGGCATCGCCGGAGTCACAGGCGTGGAAGTACGCAAAGTCGCCCTGCCAGCCGAAAGCCTCCGCGGTGGCCTACTCGGCCAGGCTTCCATCCATAAACTGACCGCCAACGGTACCACCACCTCGCCCGTCAAACGCGGCGTCTGGGTCTCCGACCGCCTCCTTGACTCGCCCGCCCCGCCGCCGCCACCTGGTATCTCCGCGGTCGATCCCGACACCCGCGGGACGACGACCATCCGCGAACAGTTGAACAAGCACCGCACTGACCCGAACTGCGCCGCCTGCCATGCGAAGATTGATGCGCCAGGCTTCGCGCTCGAAGCGTTCGACCCGGTGGGAGGCCTGCGTTCCCGGTATCGCTCCAACGGCCAAGGCGACCTGCCGACTGAAAAGGGGCGCACCGACTGGAAAGTCGAATACAAGCTCGGCCCCTCCGTCGACGCCTCCGGTGAACTTCGCGACGGCCGTGCCTTCCGTGATACGTCCACGTTCGTCGACTTGATCGCGGCTGACGACGAGAAACTCGCCCGCGCCTTCGTCGCGCACCTCGCCCGGTATGCCACCGGCTCCGAAATCAGCTTCACCGACCGCGCCGAGATCCGCCGCATCGTCGCCCAGACCAAAGCAGACGGCTACGGACTGCGCTCGCTCCTCCACGCCCTCGCCCAGAGCCCCCTCTTTATTTCCCACTCCCGCTGACCATGAACCGACGTGATTTCCTCTTCGCCGCGGGTGCCTGCCTCGCCCTACCCGCTCTGGCTAAAGCCGCGGACAAGCTGCCGCCCAAGCGCCTCGTCGCCATCCACGTACCCTTGGGCATGATGCCCTATTACTTCTTCCCAAAGGCCGGCGAAGCCTCGAGCCCCTATCTCGACCTACTGGCCAAACACCGCGATCAGTTCACCACTTTCAGCGGACTCTCCCACCCCGGCGTCGACGGCAATCACCATGCCGGACAGTGCTTCCTTTCCGGAGCACCGCATCCGGGTCAGCCGACTTTCCGCAACAGCCTCTCCCTCGACCAACTCGTCGCCGAGAAGATCGGCGAGGATACCCGCTTCGCCTCGCTCGGGGTGGCGGTCCGCCAAGGAGAACATTACGCCGACTCGGTCGCCGTCTCCCGCTCCGGCGTTACTCTGCCGTCCGAAGCTAGTGCCGAAAAGCTCTACCGCCGTCTGTTTGTCGCCGGCACGCCGGAGGAGAAGGCCGCCACGATGCGCCGTATCGCCGCCGGCGGGAGCGTCCTCGACCTACTACTCGACAAGGCGAAGCGCCTGGAAAAAAGTTCCGACCCCCAGGATCGCGCGCGTCTCGATCAATACTTCCAGAGTATCCGCGAACTCGAAACGCGCCTGCAGCGTAATCTCGCTTGGGAGAACCGACCCAAGCCCAAGGTCGATTACCCTATGCCCAAGGACATCGCTGACGCCAACGAGGTCGTCGCCCGCTCGCGCCTGATGTTCGACCTCGTCCGCCTCGCACTCCAGACCGACAGTACCCGCGTGGTCACGCTCTCGCTCAGCACCTTCTCCGTCGTACCGCATGTCCCCGGCGTAAAGAACGAGACCCACGGACTCACC
>JBIILC010000050.1:0-9296 GCA_044232865.1 Opitutales bacterium
TATCGAGCGCGTCGGTCATGGCCAGATGACCTTGGTCGACGAGCGCAGGGATGAGGCGAATCATGCGAGTCACTTGGGTTTCGGTCAGGTTCCCGTCTTCGACCGGGAAATCGATGCTGAGTCGAATCTCGCCGTCCTCTTGATCCATCTCGACCTGTAGGATCTTGGACTCCCAGTGCAGCTGGTTGATCGTCCGGAGCACGGCGACCTGCGTCTCGGGCGAAGCATCCTTCGGCAGTCGATAGGCCATGGGCACCTGGATTCGTAGGAGTTCGCCGTTCTCTTCGAGGCGGAGGATGATGTTCACGCCGAAGTCGCCGTCGTCGTCCTCATAGAGGTCGGTGGAGAAGCCGGTGCGGATGACGTCCTCCTTGAGCTGATGCTTGATGCTGGCGGAGTCGAGGAGGGCGGAGATTTCGGAGATGTTTGAAGACATAGATTTAAAGGGGTGCAAAAGTGGGAGACAAGTTTCGGGTGGCGGGTGGCGGCCTCAGGTGGCAGGTGGCGGGAGTGAGTGTCGGGTGGTGAGTTCCTTGCCAACGCGTCAACTTGCCAACGCGTCAACTGGTCTGGGTTTCAAGTTCGGCGAGGGCGCCGCGGATGAATTCGGCGACAGGATGATCGGTGGAGAGGTGCTGCTCGAAGAGGGGCAGGGCCTTGCGGTATTCCTGGATAGCTTCAGCGGCGTAGCCCATCTTCTGATACATGAGCCCGAGGTTCTTGATGACATAGCAGCCGTGGTCTTCGCCGGCGGAGAGCAGGGCGCGACGCAGGTTGGCCTCGGCTTTGGGGAATTCCTCGAGGTGTACCTGGACGAAGCCGAGGTTGTTCAGGTAGCGTTCCTTCGCGCGTTCGTCGTCGAAGTCCGGATGCTCGCTGGCGGCGACCATCTCTTCGAGGAGCGGCTCGGCCTTGGCGTACTGCTTGGCCGGGATGTAGATATTCACCAGGTCCTGCTTGACCGAAAGCACGTCGGGGTGGTGTTCGTCCTGGGTCCGGCAGAGGAAGTTGACCGCCACTTTCAGGCGCTGTTCGGCTTGGCGCGGGCGGCCCCGCTTCAGGTCGTTGGCGGCGGCGGCCTGCTGAATATAAGCCATGTTACGGAAGTTGATATGTCGGGCATTGCGCGACTGCAGGAGCGCCAGATCGTAGGCGCGGGCGGCTTCCAGGAAGCGATCCTCGCGCTGATGATAGTTGCCAAGGTAGTAGAAGATCTTGCCGAAGACGGTACTGCCTGGCTGACCGCGATGGGTCACAACCGGCGCGGCGGCGTCGATGAGCGTCCGGGCTTCTTCGTGGCGCTTGAGCTGCAGGAGGGCTTCGCCGAGATGCATCGCGATACGCGCGGCGGTGAGGGTCGGGACTTCGGCGGGAAGTTTGCAGGCGGCGAGGCCGCTTTCGAGGAACTGGACCGCATCCGCATGGCGCTCGCGTTCGTTGAGGAACATGCCGAAGTAGAGCAAGGTCATGCGCAGGGGCGCGTGATGCGCCTCCACGGTCTCGTCGCAGAGGTCCATGGCTTCGCGATAGGTCGATTCCGCCTCGTCGGGTCGGTCCTGTAGTTTGTGGCATTCCGCGAGGTCCTGGAGGGCGTCGACGATCTGCGGGATGCCGGCTTCGGCCTTACGGATGCGGACGCGGCGTTCGAGCACGGCGAGCTCGTCCGCTGGCTCTTTCACCGTGGAGTAGAAGAGAGCCAGCTCGAGGCAGACCGTGTCGACCTGGGTGCTGTCGGGACCGAAGTGCTTTTCAGCGAACGTGAGGGCCTGCAGGTACTCCGCGCGGGCTGGCTCCATCCGGTCGGCGAACCGGTGTTCCTTGGCGGTGGCGAGGCGGTCCGTGAATTCAGTCAGCAAGGCTTCTTTGTTAGGCTTAGGCATCGATTTAAAGGGATATCTACACACTGACACCAACTGTTAGCATTGCAAGGGGATTGATTTTAGGTTACCCAGTAATAGTGTCATCTGCCCCTAAGCCTCAAACCATGTCCCTTGAACGATTCGTCCAGGCCCAAGAGAAGGGCGGTTCCTATGAACGCGCCTTGGCGGAGCTTAAGGCCGGCCGAAAGAGCGGGCACTGGATCTGGTGGATATTCCCTCAGCTGAAGGGTCTGGGGACATCGCATAACTCGACCTACTACGGCCTGGCCGATGAGGCCGAGGCTCGGGCGTACATGCGGCATCCAGTTCTGGCCCCACGTTACTTAGAATGTATCCGCGAAGTTCGACGGCACTTGTCCATCACAGGTTTAAGTCCGTTAGAATTGATGGGCAGTGAGGTCGATGTCCTGAAGTTGCGCAGTTCGGCTGAACTGATGGTCAGGCATGTGTTTGCGTCAGATGATATCGGCGTTCAGTGTACGTTGCCCGCAATCCTTGAGCTACTGCTGGTTCAAAATCTCGGTTGGAAGCATCCACTGGCAAGAATACCCAAGGGGCTAACGGATTTCGGGCAATTCGACCAGTTCGTGGTCACGGATATGCTCAGGGAGGGGCATGTTTTGATAGCAGGTATCGCTGGTACGGGAAAGTCGTTGCTGCTGAACACTCAATTGCTTCCGTGGTTGCGCGCTCAAGGCCATCACCATGTCGTCTGCGACTATCATGGTGATCTTGACCCCTTGCCGCGATCGCTGGTCTTCGCCCCGCATCAACAATCTCCAGCGGAGATAATGGCCTTGGCTGGAGATGCCCTGAGTTCATCAGCAATCGTCCAGAGAACCGATATCGGTTGGTCGAACGGACTCGCATGGAATCTTTTCCTTACCGATGTCATCTCTCTGGTACGGTCTGGCAAGGCACCGCGTAAGCCCTGGTTCCTAGTGGTGGATTTATCAAGTCACTTAGAGAACATGGAGGCCCTTTGGGGTTTCTTGCCTGAGGCTAAGTCTTATGGCTGTACCATTATTGTCACGACGCAGGGGCCTGATCGGTTGCCCGTTGGAGTAACAGGCCAATTTTCCGTATTGGTTCAGTTTCACTTAGCTTTTCGCTCCTCCATCGAAGCAATTGCGCCGTCGGATTATCCGCAGTGGGTAAAGTTGGTGGGTAATCTCAAGCAGAGCTATTTTTTCCTGAAGACACGTGGTTTCTCGCCGCGTGGTTTCTTCCTGCCTCCTGGCGGGGCACGTTAAGGCCATGTTCGCAATTTTATCCGATATCCATGGGAACCGACCGGCGTTGGAGGCGGTGTTTGCGGAGATGGAGTCGCTAGGCGTGAAGCGGATGCTGGTGCTGGGTGATGTGATCGGCTACGGGCCGTTTCCGAATGATTGCCTGCGGATGGTGGCGAAGGCGGAGGTCTGCCTGCAGGGTAATCATGAGGCGGGTGTGATTGGTGAACTGAAGGAATCTTGGTTCAATGACGCGGCCTGGGGTGCGCTCGAATGGACCCGCAAGAAACTGACTCATGCTGACCGCGAGCAGATCGCTAAGTGGCGTTCGACTGGCCAGCATGAAGGCATCCAGCTGGCGCACGGATCCCTGAATCCGGACGCGGTTTTTGATTACCTGCTGACTCCTCGGGCGCTGAGGGCCCACTTCGCCGCCCAGACGGCGTCGCTTTGCTTCGTCGGCCATACCCATGTCCCCGAAATCTGGACCGAAGGGAGGGAAGCCCCCATCGCGTGGCCGAAGTCGGGTATCTATACCCTCGAGCCTGGACGAAAGACCGTGATCAACGTCGGCAGCGTTGGGTTGCCTCGCGGCGGAGACAAGCGCGCCACCTGGGCGACGTATGATCCCGCGAAGGATGAGGTGACTTTGCGTAGGACCGACTACGATGTCCAAGAAGTCATCCGGACCATCAAGCATCTCCGACATGATCCCATCATCGAGGCGAAGTTACTGCGAGACCTAGGCGCGTGAGGATGACTGGGGCAGTCATTCCTGCCAAAGCAAATAGGGCAGCACGCGGTGCTGCCCCTACCTCGAAGCATACCTTAGCGCTGGCGGGATGGGGTGGGAGGGGCAAAGTGGGCTGAGGGTATGTTCAAAAGGATTTCACAATACTTCTCCGGGGTCGGGCGGGCCATGCAGGTCCGGTCAGGGCGGGGTGGGGTGCATGCGGACGCTGGTTTCGCATCGGAGCAAGTAAAGCGGCTGACGCAGGTGTTGCCGAAGGCCCGGGCGGAAATCATCGCGGCGACGGAGGCGGTCATCCAGGAGGCCGCGTTGAGGGAGATGCAGGAGACGCCGATCGCCGAGCTGAAGGATTACGGCGCGTCCGTGGGTCCGCTGCAGTCGGTTGGCTTTAGGATGGTGGCTGATCTTTCGCCACATTCGGTCCGGACGCTCCTGAACTACCGCGGCATCGGTGACGTAACGGCTTCGGCGGCCATCGCTGCTTACGAGAAATTTTACGAGTCGGCGCGGGCGCACGTCCGCTTGCTGCCAGATCCGGATAACCGCCGTCCTTCGGATGGCCGCTTACTGGTGGCCTTGGCTAAATATGAGACGCTGGTCCGCGAGGTCTCGACCCGCACCGAGGAAGCACAGATCCGTTACGTCGAGACCGGCGAAAAACTTCAGGCCCTCCGCGCCAAGACCCGGGTGCGGGATCATCTGTTCTCCTTGGGCTCCCAGGCAGACTTGGCCCGCGCAACCAGCCAGCTGGCCGCCGAGTTTCGCTGGGTGAATGCCGAGGCACGTAATTTGTCTGATTATGCGGAGCGTCTCACGATTGATTTCGCGGAGACCTGGAAACGTTATGCGGGCAATGCCGCGACGTTCATCGCATTGCTCGAAAGCGTGCTGCCTGCTCGGGTGGTCGCGAAGGGTGCGTTGGCTGGTCCAGATATGCGCGGTGGGTTGCCGGCCGAGATTGCCGATGCCGTCGAGGCCACTCAGGTCGACCTCCGTCTGCTGACCGCTAACCTCCGCCGCTATCAGCAGTTTGGCACCCAATACATCGTCTGCCAGAAGCGCGTGCTGCTCGGCGACGATATGGGCTTGGGTAAGACCATCCAGGTGCTGGCGGCGATGTGCCACCTTGCGACCCAAGGGAAGAAGCATTTCTTCGTGGTGGCCCCGAACAGCGTGCTCATCAACTGGGAGCGCGAGGTGAAGAAGCACACGAAGCTTAATCCAATCGTGGTTCACGGTGGCGACCGGGATGATGAGTTGGAGCAGTGGCAGCGCGAGGGCGGGGTGGCCATTACGACCTACACGACCCTCGGTCGTTTGGTGGACAAGATCACCGCGATCGACCTACTGGCTGTCGACGAAGCCCACTCGGTCAAGAATCCCGAGACCCAGCGCACCCAGTCTGTCGTGCGGCTGTGCGGGCAGACGGAGCATGTCGTCTTCATGTCGGGCACCGCGCTGGAGAACCGCCTGAGTGAACTTCAATTCCTCGTGACGACTGTCCAGCCAAAGGTCAGCGCGGAGGTGGCTTCGCTCCTGAAGCAGGTGCGGCCTGTGCCGGCAGAAGTGCGAACGCAGCTCGCCCCGGTGTATCTGCGCCGTATCCAGGCAGATGTCCTGACCGAACTCCCTGATCTGACCGAGACCGACGAAATCATCCCGCTCGAACCGGCTGATGTGGAGGCCTACCGGATGAGTCAGGATAATCTCATGCACAAGCGTCTGGCCGCGACGATTGGCGCCGGCGGGCAACAGTCGGCCAAGTTTGATCGACTGCGCGAGCTGCTCGAGGGGTATAAAGAAGACGGACGCAAGATCGCCGTGTTCTCATTCTTCCGTCAGGTCCTGGATGACGTCAGCACCGTGGTTGGGGGATGTCCGCAGATTCACGGCTCAATCAGCGCAGAGGAACGTCAGCTCGTGCTCGATCGGTTTGCCGCCAAGGAAGGCTTTGGCGTTCTAGCCCTGCAGATCGAAGCCGGTGGCGTCGGGATCAATCTCCAGTGCGCTCAAGTCGTCATCCTCATGGAGCCCCAATTCAAACCCTCGACTGAACGACAGGCCATTGCGCGCGTCCGGCGCATGGGTCAGACCCGTAAGGTGAACGCGCATCGACTCATCGCCAAGGGCACGATCGACGAGGCCTTGGTGCTGCTGATCGAGCGGAAGAAGCAGGTCTTCGAAGACTACGCTCAGCATAGCGCCGTCAAGGATGCCAGCGGGATGGCGATTGATGCGGGCAGTGCGGCGATGGAGGAGTTGCGCGGCATCATCGCCAAGGCTTAAGCCGGCGATGATGTCCGCGGGGACACGTGGGCAAGGGGGCACGGGGACATGGGGCGGCAAAGATACCGTGCAAAGGTGCAAATGCGGCGTAGCCGCGTGCAAAGGTGCAAAAGTGTGAGACAAGTTCTGGGTGGCGGGTGGGTAGGGCTGACCATCCTTGGTCGGCAGAGCGGTCGAGCAGGGATGCTCGACCCTACCCATATTAGGTGGAAGCGGTTGGCGGTTAGCGGTTGGGAGGGCAAAAGACAGCGGACGCGTCGCCGACGCTTCCCTACCACGATGCAACTAGGACAGCACGTGGTGCTGTCCCTACCTCGATGCAGGCTATGTCGTGACGCGGTGCTGTCCCTACCAAGAGGCAGCGGACGCGTGCGCCGACGCGTCCCTACCTGGAGACAGCTGATGCGATGACATCGCATCCCACCCTAGAGGCGGGTGGCTACTTGCTGATGATGTCGGCGGGCGGGTTGGGACGTTCCTTGGAGAACCAGTGGCGCTTTAGGGCATGTTCGCCATAAGGGGTCTGCTTGAAGCGGGTCGCGAGGAGCACGTAGGCCGGATTGGCGGCCTTGGGCTCGACGAACTTGAGTAGGTTACCGGCGAACTGCAGGATTTGCCCTCCGGCAGGATCGTTGTTCGGGAGCGAACGGGCGGCTTTCAGTGCAAGGTCGAAGACGGCGTAGCTCGCATCGCGTTCGGATCGCACAGGCTTCTCGATGTGCTCGGCCAGCCAAGTCTGTACCCGGAGGGCTTCTTCCTTGGTGGGAGAGGTGATCAGGGTGATTAGCGTCACCGAGTCTGGCTGGAGGCGTTTGAGCGGAAGGAGGTTATAGCCGATGTACCATTTTTCTTCATCGGCGGCGCCCGTCCAATCTAGGCCGAAACTTGCATGCAGGATCTCATCGCCAATCTGGTGGATGATCAGAGCGGCCCGCCAATAGGCGTCGGCCTTGGTCCGGTCCGCGATGTCGGTCCGTTCGGCTAGGCGCATCATGAAGACATAGTTTTGAGCTTGGGCTCGAATCTCCGGTGAGACGTAATCCAAGGCCTCTTCGAGTTGGCCGGCCCGAAAGAGCCGGGAAGCCAGGATTTTCTTGGTTGGGAAACGGTCGTCGATCGCCGGACCCTTCGTAGTCCCGGTTGGGGCGGCTTTCCGTCGGTCATCTACAAAGGCCTTGAGCTCATCGATTGTCATCACGCACTCCGCCACGAAAGAAGTCTCTTCGGTGTAGTCACCCTTGGCAAAGAATTCTAAGGCTTCGGCGAAATGCCCCTGGGCGAGTTCGATCATGGCCCGCTCGCCCTCGGTGCGTTGACGGAGTTTGGTCTTTTCACTCAGCTCGACGTGCTCGGTGAAGTCTTCTTCGGGAATGGTGTGTCCGGGTACCTTGCTAAGGTCACGCACCGGAACGGTCGTCTGGGCCCCGCCGGCGACGTCGAGGATTTTCCGAGATACGTCGATATCGCCGTTCAGTCGGAGGCTGCAACGGGAGGCGAGGAGCATGGCCATCGGCTCGTCGACGGGGAGCCGGCGGGTGGTCGTTAGGCATTCTTGCCAGCGGCCGGTGCGGTGCTGCAGCATCGCAATCCGGATCAGGTCAAAGCCAAGGTCTACTTCGGCTTTCGCGAGCGCGTCGAGCCAAGCCGCGGAGACCTCCCTGGCTTCAATATAGTTCATCCGGTAGTCGGTGTTGTTCGAGCCGCCGGCCGCGAGGTACATCGTGATCAGACGGCGAAGGTCCGGATCGTTGACGTAAGCGGACAGGTCTGGCTGGGCGCAGAGCCGGGAGGCGAGACGGTAGGACGAGTTGACGGCATTGCCCTCGCCGCGCATGGGCATCTTGAGGTAAGCAGCGAAGGCTCCGCCGAAATCGGCTTCGCCCATGCGGACGAGGCGGGATGCTGGCAGCATGATGGAGCGGGTGTAGGCGATCCAGTAAACCGCGTTCTCACTGATCTTACAGGGATCTAGCGAACCGGCGCGGGCGTGGGTCGCGACGTCGCTCAGGTCTTCCCGAATCTTCACCAGCCGAGCCTTGGCGTGATCATCGGTGAGCATGGCCCAGTCGTCGAGATTCATGCTCAGGCGGGCGCGTCGATACTTTGCGATGGCTTCGAGCGGCTTACGTTCGGCAGGAGGCAAGGCGAGGAGCTGCTCCATTTGGTTCAAAGCATCTAGGCGCGAGACCGTCAGCGAGGTCAGGTAGGCCTTGAAGGCGGGAGGGGTCCGATTGAGTGCGGCAATGTAGGGTTCGTCGGTGGGCGGGTTACTCTGCCGGTTATTGATTAGCTGATCGCTTTCCTTCCAGTCGGTCACCTTGGTCACGGCCCAGAAGCCTTCCGGCGACTTCCATGCCTTCATCGTCGTGCGCCATCGGTATCGCTCCGGGTCCTCGGGGTACACGAAACAAGCAAGGTATTCGGCAATCGTCTGCGCGATGACGTCGGCATCCTTCTGGCCACGACGGCGCAGTGCCTTCGTCATCTCCTTGATCACCTCGGTGAGAATCAGGTCGTGCGTGGGCGCTTCCATCTCCTGGCGGTTGATGCGATCACCAAAGGACGTCTTCATGTCGTTCATGAAATCAGAGCGGAAATCACAGAGTAGGCTCATGTCTCCGTAGACGAGTACGACGCCGGTACGATGACGACCCCAGCCGTAATTGTAACCGTAGAGCTGTTCATCTTTGCGCTCTTCCAGCTGGGCCGCGGTCGGTTCGCGGCTTCGACGATTCTGTACGCTGGGTTTTTTCTGCATCGCATCAGGCGCGGGGACGGTGGCCTGCGCGACTGGGTCTGTTGCCTTGTCGACGACGTACGCGAGGATGAGCGAAAGCCACAGGCAAGTGGCGATGACGGCGAGCGTACGGAAAAATGGGCGGATTTTTAAACTGAAGAAGGACATGAGGAGGAGGCGAAAGAGCAGGGTGTGGTTGTTATATAAAGTTCTAGACTGACCTTTTCGTCTGCGGGGCGCAAGGGGTGCGGGGACGGTTTTTCAGGCATAAGTAAAATATGGTTACGGTGGACGGAGGATTAGGCGGGCTCATCCCGGCGCGACTTCGTCGCGAGGGGGCAAGCTGGCATGGGGACATGGGGGCACGACTAGTTGACCGGTTGACCAGTGGGCCAGTTGGCAAGGGAGAC